>JACMLI010000574.1 GCA_014379705.1 Gemmatimonadaceae bacterium | reverse complement strand
CTCGCGGGCGCCATAGGCGGCCGGGCCCCCCGTTTCCACGCCGGTGCTACGGAGGGTCTCCATGAAGTTTCGCACCGAGAGCCGTTCACCAATGCTTTCCGCGGTGTGAACGTCACCGCGCGGATCAATGACCACGACGCCTTTTGGCACAAGCAGCGCGGCCAGGGGAATGTCTGCCGTGATCGCGACATCTCCTGTTTCGGCGTGCTCGGCGATGTAGCGATCGGCGACGTCCGGCCCACCCTCGACGCGGACCGCCGAGAGGTGCGGGTAGCCCACCGGAAGCTGCAGTCGCTGGTTGGCGACGAGGATGGTCTCCAACGACAGTCGTTCGGAGGCGCGATAACACACCTCCTTCACGGCGAGTGGGGCGGCGTCGGCATCGATCCAGAGCTTCATTGCGCAGGCTGGGTGGTTCCCTCAACGTAGCAGGAAGCCCTTTCGTAACTACAGGTCATGCCATACGGGCCCCGCCGAGCCCGCATCGTAACGGGCCAGTGATCCAAACATGGGGGGAGGAGGAGAGGGATGTACCATCTTCAGGAACTGTCGCTGCGAATCCGCGAGATGGTCCTCCTCGCTGTCGCGAGTGGCGCCACCGGATGTTCAGGGTCGGTCGACGCGCCGCAGGGAGGGCCGCAAGCGGCGGCGGCTTCCTACCTCGAGTACGTCGTGGCGACGATGCGGGCGAACTCGGTTCATCGATTGCGCATTGACTGGACCGAGTTCACGAAGACCGTGAACGCCGCGGCGAACCAGGCCACATCGATCAGCGACACGTACCCTGCCATTCGGGTAGCCATCGGCCTGCTTGGCGATGGCCACACGTTTTATCGCACCATCACGGGCGTTACGCTGGCCGTGCCCACGAGGTCGTGCGCGGCGCCGGCGCCCATTCGTCCCACGGTGCCGGCGAACATCGGCTACGTGCGGATCGAGGGATACTCGGGGAATATGCCGGCGGAGTTTGCGCAGCGTATCCAGGACTCGATCCGGACCCACGATCGCGTCGGGCTCGCCGGGTGGATCGTCGACCTTCGTGGCAACACGGGGGGAAACATGTGGCCGATGGTCGCCGGAGTCGGCCCCGTGCTGGGTGAAGCCACGCTTGGCTACTTCATCGGCCCCACGGGTGGCGAGACCATGTGGGAGTACCGCGATGGCGCCTCGCGGCTCAACGGCACACCCGTTCAAAGCCTGTTGGCCACCTACCGCGTGATTCGCGAGAATCCCCGGGTCGCGGTGCTCACCGACAATGGCACGGCCAGCTCCGGCGAAGCCGTGGCGATCTCGTTTCGGAAGCGGCCCGATACGCGCACGTTCGGCGGTGGCACGTGCGGGCTCTCCACGGCCAACCAGGGATACGCGATGCCCGATGGCGCGGTCCTCCAGCTCACCACGGCGTTGATGGCGGACCGCACGAAGGCCTCATACGGGGATGTCGTCCCTCCTGACGAGGTCATCACGGACCAGGGGCAACTCGCGCAGCGTGCGGTGGCCTGGATACTCACCGGTCAGTAGCACCGTCACGCCGGGCGATCTGCGCTCAGCCCTCCACGTAGCGGTCCGGAGCGAACCGCCTGGCGAGGAGGCCAGTCGCGCTCGCGAGGTCGAGATCCTGCACGAGCAAGCCCGGCTCGCCGTACGGCAGGTGTGCCTGACATTCGCCGGACGGCGCGATGAGCGAGGTGGCCGATTCCTGGAAACGCACACCGTAGTTGACGCTCGCGAAGTAGATCGTGTTCTCGCGACTCCGCATCATCATCGCCTTCTCGTAGTACGGATTGCCCACGGCGCCCCAGGTATCGAGCCGCGGGCCTGACGTGTCGCTGCCCGTGAGCTGCGGATGAAAGACCACCTGGGCGCCGCGCGTGGCCGCCCAGCGCACGGTCTCCGGGTAGCGCCAGCCTTCGTGGCAGATGGCGACGCCGAACGTGAGGCCGCCGACGTCGAACACGCGTCGCGTGGTGCCGGGCACGTAGTTCGGTTCCTCGGTGGGATCGAGCTGGTTCTTGGTCTGCATGCCGAGAACGTCACCATTGGCGTCGATCACGACGGCGGCGATCTGGCGCCCGGCGGGAGCGATGTGCTCCATGCCTGCGATCACGGCGATCCCATGTTCACGTGCCCAGCCCCTGATGGCGCGAAGCGCACGCGCCTCGTCGGCCTCGTTGAACTCCGGAACGGCGAAGTCCTGGCCCCGGAGGCCAGGCAGATAGGCCTCTGGAAAGCACACGATCCTCGCGTCACGGCCCGCAGCCCCGGCGATCATGGCGCGGACCTGCTCGAGGCCATCGTCGAGGGACGTGGGGATGCGCGGGGAAGCGAGGGCGATGATCACGAACGTAACGATGGCGGGGAGGTGAGTGCCGGCGAATACGCCTCAATCTACCGGCTTCCCGAGACGCAGGGTGCGCGCTAAGGTCAGCGTCAACACACCCGAGGAGTTCCGATGGCGACGTGGCGCGAGAAGATCGATGGCATGATGCAGGAGTTGCAGCAGGAGCGGGACGAGCTTCGCCTCAAGATGCATCTCGGCAAGGCGGAGCTGCGCGAGGAACTCGCGGAACTCGACGTGAAGTTCGACGCGATGAAGGCGAAGGCCGCGACGCTCGCCGACAAGGCGGAAGACGAGGCCGAGGAGCTGCTCGACGACGCAAAGGAGAAGGCCGGGCAGTGGTTTGGCGAACTGCGGCAGGGGTACCAGAAGATCCGCGACCGCATGGGTGACGACGACAAGGCGGCCCCACCGCCCGCATAGTGGAGCCGTGATTCGGAATTCGTGATTCGCCGTGAATCGTGGGCCCCACTACCGGATCACGCCGACTCACCAATCCCCAATCACTATTCGGTCCACGATGACAACCGTGGTCCGCGTGGACGCTGACACCTGCCGACAGGCGGGTCCGTAGGCGGGGGGTAGACGCCGGCGTCCCCCTCCGCCCCCGGATCCGTGAACGGTATCGCTTCTCCCCTCCGTTTTGCGTGGCGCGCGCTGGTGTCGCGCCCGGCATTTTCTGCGATCGTCATCGCCTGCCTCACGATCGGCATCGCGGTCAACACCACGCTCTTTGCGGTCTTCGATGCGGTGCTCTGGCGGCCTTTCGACTTCGAGGCGCCAGAGCGCCTGGTGGCGCTGCAGACGCAGGTCGCGCAGCGCGGATTCCGTGCCGGGCTCGCGGTCCCGTCGTTCCGCGACATCCAGCGCGAGACCCGGAGCTTTTCGTCCGTGGGCGGGGTCCTCGAGCGGAGCCTGACGATCACGGAAGGAGAGGAGCCAGAGCGGCTCGAGGGGGGCATGGTCAGCGCCTCCCTTTTCCGCACGCTGGGCGTGCGCCCCCAGCTCGGTCGCGACTTCCGAGATGACGAGGATGTCGCGGGCGCCGGGAGCGTGGTGCTGCTCTCCGACGTGCTGTGGCGGCGTCGGTATGCCGCCGACTCGTCGATCATCGGACGCGTGATCCAGCTGAACGGGAGCCCGTACGAGGTGGTCGGGGTCATGCCCGTGGGCTTCCGATTTCCGGAGAACCACGAGTTGTGGCTGCCGATGGCGGGCTGGGGCCGGACCGATTCGCGGGACATGCGCTTCGTGCAGGCGTTCGGCCGCTTGCGCGACGGGGTCACGGAAGAGCAGGCGCGCGCGGAATATGACGCGCTGGTCATGCGCATCGAGCGCGAGGCAGGGCTCGTGGAGAAGGGCTGGACGGGCAAGCTGACGGACCTCCGCACGTTGCTCATTCCCACGGACATCCGCGTCGTGGTGAGTGCGATGATGGGCGCGGTGACGTTCGTGCTGCTTATTGCGTGCGCGAACGTGGCGAACCTCATGCTGGCCCGCGCCACGGCCCGCGAACGCGAGATCGCCGTACGCTCGGCGTTAGGCGCGGGGCGTGGCGCCATCGTCAGGCAGTTGTTGCTCGAGGCGACGATCATGGCCCTCGTGGCGGGCGCGCTGTCGTTCCCGCTGGCGAAGCTCGGCCTCACCCTGATCGATCGTGGCATACCGCCCGGGGATGGCGTGCCCTACTACATCCAATGGCGCATCGACGCGCGGGTGATGGGCTACACGGGCGTGGTGTCCCTGCTCGCGGCGCTCGCATTCGGGCTCTTTCCGGCGCTGCACGCCACGAGCGGTGGCATCTACGGCGCGCTCAAGGACGGTGGGCGCGGCGGCGGCTCGAGCCGCGTGAAGAACCGCACGCGATCGGTGCTCGTCGTCGCCGAGGTCGCACTGGCCCTCGTGCTGCTCGTGGGGGCGTCGCTCTTCGTGCGCTCCTTCGCGGCCCTGGAGACGGAAGGGGTGGGTTTCGACACCTCGTCGATCATGACGATGCGGACCTACATGCCGGGGACTCCCTACGACTCGATGTATGCGCGGCAGCAGCGTGCGGAGGACCTCGTGCGGCGCATCGGCGCGATTCCCGGCGTGCAGGCGGTGACCGCGTCGAGCACGATCCCGCTCGATGGCGGTGGGAGTTGGTCCCCCGTCGAGGTACAGGGCCAGAAGGTACAACCCGAGGAAGGTCGCCCGGTGTGGTGGTCGGGCGTCAGCGCGCAGTGGTCGAAGGTGCTTGGCCTCACGCTCGTCAACGGGCGCGACCTGACCGAGGCCGAAGCGTCCACGAAGACGCCCGTGGCGGTGGTCGACGAGCGCTTTGCGCAGGCCCAGTGGCCCGGCGCCGACGCGTTAGGCAGGCAGTTCCGTTTTCTCGGCGACACGACGCTGCCGTGGTTCACGGTGATCGGCGTCGTGCGGCACTACCGGCAGGGACAGCTCGGGGATCGCGACGAGGACCCGCCCTCGCTGTACGTGCCCCTCCCGTATTCGGTGCCGCGCGGGCTGGGCTTGATGGTGCGCGTGGCGGGCGACCCGTCATTGGTGACGTCGGCGATGCGTGAGCAGATCCGCGCGGCCGATGCCACGATGCCCGTGTACGACGTCGCCACGATGGAGCAGGTGCGCAAGCTCGGTTTCTGGCAGTACGGCCTCTTCGGCGCGATGTTCGGCGTGTTTGGGATCGTGGCCCTCGTCCTCGCCGCCATCGGCGTGTACGGCGTGATCTCGTACGGAGTCTCGCAGCGGACGCGCGAGTTCGGGGTGCGGCTCGCGCTCGGCGCGCAGCGGCGTGGCGTGCTGGAGATGGTGGTGAAGCATGGCATGGGCCTCGCCGGCATCGGGATCCTCATCGGCCTCGTCGGCGCGTTCGGTGTCACGCGCGCACTCCGGTCGATCCTCGTCGTCAGTCCATCCGATCCGCTGAGCTTCATCGGCGTCTCGCTGTTCCTGACGGCCGTGGCCGTGATCGCGAGCTACATCCCGGCGCGACGGGCCACGGCGGTCGACCCGATCGTGGCGCTGCGGGCGGAGTAGGCCGGGAGAAAGGGTTTGGTGGCGAGAAGGTCACGGTTGCCTCTCCCGCTGACCCGCTCACCCTCTTAGCCTCCTGCCCTTCATGGACAACGTCACGCACGCCCTCGCCGGGTGCCTCATCGGCGCGGCCACCATCGAGATCGCTCGGCGTCGCACCAGGGCCGAGCCATCGCTCGCGTTCCGGCGGGCGGCGTACCTCGTAGGCGTGATCACCGCCGAACTGCCTGACGCAGACCTCGTGTATGCCGGCGATCGACTCGGCATGGGGAGCCTGGGCTACCTGCTGCACCATCGCGGCCACACGCACACGGTCCTGTTTGCGCTCGTGGCGGCGCTCGTCGTCTGGTTGGCGACGATCGCCGTGCGGCCGTCGCTGCGGGCGCGCGAATCGGCAGCGCCACTGCTTGGGCTCGCGCTCGTGGGCACGCTCTCTCACATCGCGCTCGATTTCACGAACAGCTACGGTGTGCACCCCTGGTGGCCGCTGGACAACCGGTGGTTCTACGGCGACGCGGTGTTCATCATCGAGCCATGGCTCTTCGTTGCGGGGCTGCCGCCGCTGTTCCTTATCGCACGCTCGATCCCCGGAAGAGTGCTTGCCGGGGTGCTCCTCGCACTCATACTGGGGCTGGCGTGGCGCGTGGACATGGTGAGTCGAGGTGTGGCCGTGGCACTGACCATTGGTGCGGTGCTGTGGTTCACGATCGTGCGCATGCTTCCGGAGGGTCGCCGCGCGGCAACAGCCGTCGCGTTGTGGATCGGTCTCGAGTGCATGTTCTTCGTGGCGTCGGGCGTTGGTCGGGGGATCGTGGAGCGCTCCGTTGGTGAAACGCTGCGCGACGTGGTGCTCACGCCGGCACCGGGGAATCCCTTCTGCCTTTCCGGACTCACGGTGACCGAGACGGGCGATGAGTACGCCGCGACGAGCGTGACGGTGGCGCCGTTCGCATCGGTGCACCCGGTCGCGGCGTGCTCCGGTTCGTCGCGCACGGCGGTCGAGGGCGAGCGTGCATCGCAGGTGAACACGTCGTCGATCCGGTGGGGGGACGCGTGGACGGGACGCGTGTCGGAACTCCGCGAACTCGCGCACACGAATTGCGAAGTGGCCGCGGGGCTGCGGTTCATGCGCGTGCCGGTGTGGCGTCGTGGGCCCGAGGGTCGCGTAACGCTGTTCGACCAGCGTTTCTCGGATGGCGGTGGAGGCTTCGCAAGCATTGTTGCGTCCGCGTCACCGTCGACTTGCCCGCGCTTCATTCCGCCTTGGAAGTGGCCGCGAGCGGATATTCTCGGTCCAGCACCCTGAGTCGCCTCCATGACGACACGGGGCTACGGCGGCGACCCGAGCCCCAGGCCGCCGCGACGACGTGGGGACAGGAGGACGATCGATCGCCGATCGAGCGAGGCCCGCTGCGAGGTCACCTCGTCATGCCCGTGGCACTCGATACTTTGATGACCTGATCACGGACCGAGTTGCATGCCTGGACCTCCTCCAGGTACTTCCTGACGAGAGTGCCGCGCGGCGCCACGTGGTGGGGCAAGGGCAGTCGCGATGGTGTGGTCACTCAGGTATCCCCACGATGCAGGGGAAGGCGTACCACGAGTTCGCTGCCCTGGCCAAGCCCGACGCTGTGCGCGGCCACTGTGCCCCCGTGTGCTTCGACCAGTGTCTTGACCAGCGAGAGGCCGATCCCGAGTCCGGACTGGGATCGCTCGAGGGAGGTGTCGAGCTGTGTGAAAAGCTCGAACACGCGACCAATGGCCTGGGGTGCCATGCCGATGCCGGTATCCCGTACCCGGAGGATTGCATCGCTGTTTTCCGTCTCAAGAGACACCGTGATGCTGCCTCCCGACTCTGTGAACTTGCCGGCATTGGTGAGCAGGTTCTCCACGACCTGACAGAGCCGCGCGGGGTCGCCCCACACCGTGATCGCCTGGCCTGGTCCAACAACTGACAGCTTGCGCCCAAGACGATCGAGAAAAGGTTGGTCGACTCCAGCGCCCGATCCACGACCGATGACAGCTCGACAGGCTCCTGGCGGAGTTCGATGCTACCACGGTTGATGCGGCTGACGTCCATGAGGTCGTCGACCTGGTGCACCATGCGTGACACCTGACGCTCGAGCAGGTCTGACTGGGATCGAATCATCTCTGGATCACCTCCGGCGCGCTGGAGGAGGAAGATCGCATTTTGCATCGCCGCGAGCGGGTTGCGCAATTCATGCGAAAGCATGGCAAGAAACTCATCCTTGCGCCGATTCGCCTCTCGCAGGGCATCCTGAGCAGCGTCGCGCGCCACGATGCTGTCGCGGAGTTCGGCCTCGGCGCGCTTCCGCGCGCTGATGTCCGTCGCGAAATCCGTCACCCCGTCCGGCGACGGGTAGATGCGATTCTCGAACCATCGATCGAAAGGCGCGTAGAAGTGCTCCGAGACGATGGGACGCTGCTCAGCGACAGCGGTATGCAGCTCGGAAATACTGGTTTCCCACCGCGTCCGGAAAGAGCTCCCAGATCGAGCGCCCAAGCAGCTCCTCTCGCGACATGCCGACCACGCGGGCCTCCGCGCCGTTCACGAACGTGTAGCGCCACTGGCGGTCGTACGTGACGAGGTGGTCGTCGATCCGCGATATCAGGATGCCCACGCGTTGTTCGTCCTGCCGCCGATGGGTGACGTCGAACGCCACGCCGATAACGCGCTCGACACGTCCGTCGGGGTCCAGGGCAACGTCCGCGTCATTCCCGATCCAGCGCACCTCGCCATCGGGTCGCACAGCTCGGTACTCGTGCGTGAGCCCTACGCCGCGCTCGATGCAGTCCTGGCTCTTGCGCCACACTTCCTCGCGATCGTCCGGATGAATCAGCGCGGTGCATGCCTCCACGGTCGGAACGAACATGAGAGGATCGACCCCGTAGATCTCATAGACCTCTGGGGACCACCAGACCGCGCTCTCGGGGATCCGCCACTCGTACACGCCGAGGTGAGCCGCCCTCAGGGCAATGGCGAGGCGCTCCCGCTCGCGCTCGAGTGAGGCCGCCGGCTCGGCGACCCTCGTCCCGCGACGGCGCGACACACGACGCGTCTCCAGATCCAGATCGGGCTCTGCTGCGTCCATGGGGGGCAGTAGGGCATGAGCAGCGACGCTGAAGATGGAACGTAGCTCCGCATCGGGGCAAGAGGGGCGGGCTGACGTGCTCGCACGCTTCCTGCTACCTACCTGTCGCTGCTCATCGGCGAGTTGATCCCCAAGCGCGTGGCACACAGAGTTCTCCCGCGCCGCAAACGCCAGATCAGGAGGCGTATCGCGTTACGAAGGGGACAAGGACGGTGGGCACGGCGTATGCAAAGGATCGGAGTGACCCACACGGCTCCCCCATCGCGATGCTCCTGCACCCCCCAGGCCTGTTACGAACGCAAAAGCGATCGCCGTCCGCCCTCGGCCGTTCTAAAACGTGAGATGAGAGACGAGGCGATCATCCGTCGTGTCGTGGCAACGCTGCCCCTCGATGAAACCCAACTGGTTGCAGTCTTGCAGAACGACGTGCCCGCATTCCTCGTCGGGACGACCATTGTGACCTTCTGGGAGCGCTCGCGCTGGGTGGCTTTGATCGCCCACCTGGAGAAGGAGTGTCGCGTCGTGGCTCCTTCGCCCCGTACCGCGTATCGCGCTTTGATTGATCGCCTACGGGTCGTACTTCAAGAGCGTTCCTGTGACTAGGCCTGCATTGCACCTCGGTGCGATTCCGCCGACCCGCCCCTGGCGTCCGGCCTGGCACCCGCCACGGATTCCGTGAGCGTTGTGGCCAGGAAGGCAGATGAGCGGACGGTGCTGACACTCCGGGTCGATCGAATCAACGACTAATCCCTGGCGACGCATTGGCATTCCGCATACGCACGGAGCACGTGGCGATTATCGCTTTCACCACTCGGGTTCTGTGACTTGCCTCAGAGGAACCTCGGTACCGTCCGACGCCGGCATCTTCGCCTACCCCGCCGTCGCATTCGCGTTGCAGGAGATGCCAATGCTGTTCCAGCGACCGGCATTCGCGATCTGTGGTTCGATAGGGCGCCTCGGCGACGTGTGAAGAGGGTTCAGGCTGCGCGCGAACGTCTTGCTGACTCATGAAGTCGCGGAGCGGGACATACGACGGTGCGTCCGCTCTACCGAAGGGCGGCCTCGGGACGTCGTGATCGCTCCTGGCGAAAGGTCGTGGCCAGCCTGACGAGTCGCAGCGGCGATTCGGTGGCGCAGCGACGCGTTTGGTGACGTCACGGCCGGCTCCGGGGATCCGAACTCGCGACTCCGGTTGCCGAAGACTCGATCGGGGACGACGCGATCACGGTGCCGATGGTGCGATTCGGGCCGCCGGAGTTCGCACATCGCACTCGGGATCGCTGACACGCGCCGCGCCTGTTTGCAAAGTCGTTCCCAGGTGCAGGAGACGCGTTGGGGGAAAACGCAGCCGCCTCGCCGGAGGTCGGAGACGCGATCCCCGCTGCACCACTCGCCTTCCGGCAACGGCCAACCCCGATCGCCCTCCCCTGAGTTGCGCCGCGGGTTTGCTCACGGTCGTCGCCGGAGTTGCCACATCGAACGCCGGCGTCGAGAGAGCGGTTCCGGATGGTCGCAGTCGCGATCCGGAACGTCGCAAGGAGGATCCCCGATGACACAATCGCGCCGCCGGTGCGACGATTCCCCTTGCCGGCTTCGCGAGTTGCCTCCCGGAACTGCACAATGGAGTCGCGCCTGCCCGCAGACGCGTTCCCGGTTGCCGCAGAGGCGTCGCGGGACGGAAGAGACGCGTTGCCGATGCGCAGAGATCCGACTCGCGTCTGACGCGTCGCCCTCGGGCCACCGGCAATCCGGGTCCGGATGCCGTCCGTTGCGATTCGCGTTGTCGCAGAGCGGTCGCGGGAACTGCCACGCCGCATCGCCACGCGGAGAGAGCGGCTCCGGATCGGTTGAGTTGCGACGCTGAGGTCGCAAAGGCGGATGCGGCGATCACGAGAAGGGTCGCCGATCGCACAATTCGCCTGCCGACATCGCGAATCGCGTTTCGGGAGTGCGCGGGAGGGATCCGCCTGGGAGCAGACGCCACACCTGAACCGGCGAACCCGGCACCAGAGCGCGCAAACGCCTTTCCAAGAGGCGAAAACGCGAGTCGTGCCGCGGAAGTCGCGTCGCGACGACGG
>JACMLI010000573.1 GCA_014379705.1 Gemmatimonadaceae bacterium | reverse complement strand
TGCCTCTGGTGCTTCTCGTCCTGCCCACGCGACAGGATCAGGTGTTCTTTCGCAGGACGTCGAGTAACGTTTCTCCGTACTTGGCTGCCTTTGCCGGTCCGATGCCATAGATCCCGTCCAGCTGGCCGAGTGTACGAGGGCGTACCTCGGCCAGTTCGCGGAGAGTGCGATCGCTCGCGATCACGTACGGAGGCACGCGCTCCTCGCGCGCGAGTTCCAGGCGACGCGCGCGGAGGGCCTCGAACATCGAGGCGTCCTCGGGATCGAGTTCCGGTGCGGGCGCGCGCTTCGCGCGGGGGCTGCTGCTGCGCGGACTGGACGACGCCGGGGGTGCGTCGCTGGGCAGCAGGAACCGCACCGGACCCTGGGCAAAGAGCACCGACTTTCCGGCAGGCGTGAGCAGGACCACCGGACGGTCCCCCGCGGTGAAGTCCACCCAGCCCGCGGTGACGCAGCGGCGCAGGAGCCTGAGCAGCCAATCTTCGCTCCGATCACGCAGCGCGCCGAAGGTGCGCGTCTCCTGCAGGCCCGAACGCTCGAGGCGCGGATCCTTTGCGCCGGCGAGCAACTTCACCGCCGCCTGCAGCCCAAAGCGGCCGTGCATGCGGGCGACCGCACTCAGGGCCTTTCGGACCGTCGTGGCGATCGTCTCGGCGTCTTCAGAGACGGGATCGTCGAGTGCCGTGCACGCGTCGCAGCGGCCACAGCCAGCCAGTGTCTCGGCCTCGTCGCCGAAGTAGCGCAGGATCGCGTCGTGGCGGCACGTGCCGCCTTCGGCCCACCGCATGAGCTCGAGGAAGAGCGCCCACTTGTGCTGCACGCGCGCCGGGTCGAGCGGGGCGTTGTCGTTAGGCATCTCGAGGAGGCGCCGGCGGAGCGGGAGGTCGGCCGGGCTCGTACAGAGGACACCGATGGCCGGCTCCCCGTCGCGGCCAGCGCGGCCGACCTCCTGGTAGTAGGCCTCGATGGACCCCGGCGGCGCCAGGTGGATCACCGCGCGCACGTCCGACCGGTCGATGCCCATGCCGAAGGCGTTCGTCGCCACGATCACGTCGAGCGTGCCATCACGGAACTTGCCCTGCGCCACGGTGCGCGTGGTGCCATCGAGCCCGGCGTGGTACGCCGCCGCGCGCCACCCTGCGTCCCGGAGGCGCTCGCACTCCTCCTCGGTTTGCTTGCGCGTTGGCGCGTACACGATGGCCGTGCCACGTCCACCACCGGGTGAGCCGATCGATTCCTTGAGCGCACCATCGACCACCCGCGCGCATTCGGCCGCACTCCGCGTGTCCCGGACGCGCAGGCCCAGGTTGGGACGCGCGAAGCCGCGAATGAGTTGGGGAGTGTCGGACGGGAGCCCCAATCGCGCGATGATCTCGTCGCGCACCACCGGCGTCGCCGTCGCCGTACAGGCGAGTACCCGCGCCTCGTGCAGGTCACTCACGAGATCGCCGATCTGGAGGTAGTCCGGGCGGAAGTCGTGGCCCCACTCGGAGATGCAGTGCGCCTCGTCGATCGCGAGGAGGGGGCAATCGAGGTCGCGTACCAGGTTGCGAAACCCTGGAAAGGCGAGGCGTTCGGGCGCCACGTAGGCGAGTGCAAACTCACCGCGAGCGAGGGCCGACATGCGCTTGCGCACCTCGTCACCACTCAGCGTGGCGGCCAGGAACGTCGCGGAAACCCCGCGCTCACCGAGGGCCGCGACCTGGTCGTTCATGAGGGAAACGAGCGGCGAGATCACGACCGTGGTGCCGCCGAGGACGATGGCGGGGAGCTGGAAGGTGAGGCTCTTGCCGCCACCGGTGGGGGCGATGAGCAGGAGGCGCCGACGCTCGATGATCGTCTCGATGGCCTCGCGCTGTCCGGGGCGGAACTCGGTGTGCCCCAACCGCGCGAGGGCCCCCTCGAGGTCAATCGTGTCCACGTTCACAGCACGCATGCGGGCAAGTTCACTGACGCACGTCGCGCCGCGCAACCGTGCGACGACGGAACGGTGCAAAATCGCGCATTGCGCAGTCGGTGAGCGACCTCGATCTCATCCAAGGCGATACCGGCGGCAATTGCCGCCGGTACTCCTGCCATCTCCCATCTCGGTCGAGCATCTGCTGTTTCCCCGGGGTCCGCGACGGGTACGCTCCGGGCGAGGTCCTCGTTAGGCGAGCGTCAGGGATCGATCAAGCCCGTGAGCCAGTGCAGCGTGTTGAGCACGAACTGCGGGTTTTGGTCGGCGAGGGGCGCGTTCATCCCCATCGGCGTGCGGTTCGGTCCCGCCACCTGCGCGCTGAACATCGCCGCCTCGCCGAAGAACGCGACGCGCCCGCGACCCAGCCGCATGGTAGCACCCTGCAGCCAGCCGCCGACGTCCCGCCGGGTCGTGGCCGGTGAGAACTGCCAGGCGTAGCGCGGCTCGATCGAGATGAAGTCCTTCGGGAGGACCATGACGGGAGCGACCGAAGCGACCGTGGCCCGGAACGCCTGCCCGGTGAACGAGCGCACCTGGGTGATCGACTCCGACGAATCCCGCCCACGCACAATGGGGTGCGCGGGGAGCGTGCCGTCGGTCCGGCGGAACAGCGTCGGGGTGGAGAACGAGGAGTCGCGTCCGGCCTCGGTCTGGTATGCCTTGATCGCGAAGCCGTCAGTGAAGGCAACGCCGAAAGCGGCTGCCAGCTTCTGGGCCGCGCCTGCGAGGGGCATGTGGTCGGCGATGAGGAGTAGTCGCCCCCCGCGATCGACCCATTTCTTCAACCTCGCGATCTCGTCGTCGGAGAAAGCAGATGGTGTCGGCGAGGGATAGGTATTCCACTCGTCCTTGTTCGGCTGAGCGTTCGATATGACGAGAACAAAGCATGTGGCACGGTAACTCGCGGTGAACTGTCTTCTTGATGGCTTCACGATGTAGCCATCTCGGCGGAGGAGGTCCCCGAAGGCCCGGAAACGATTGTCGAGCGTGTGGAAGTTGTGGTGGGCTTCGTCGAGGCAAACCGTCCGACCTT
>JACMLI010000572.1 GCA_014379705.1 Gemmatimonadaceae bacterium | reverse complement strand
GCATAGAAGTACCCGAGCGCAGGTCGGGTCGGCGTCGTGCGGTTCGCGACATTTCCTCGCACGCTCGCGGGCGGCACCGAGAACGGCGACCCGTCCGAGCCTACCTGGTCCGAGAGCGCGAAGTAGTACAGGTACATCGATTCCGGAATCCCGATCTGCCGCACGAGCACCGAGCTGCCCGCGTTGATGTTCACCCCTTCGAAGGGCTGGAACCCCTTGATCGTGATCCCCCGGAACGACTCGTCAGGCGCCGTGATCCGCAGCTTGAACGACGAGTCCGGGCCGAGCTGGCGAATACCATCCACGAACTGGTCCCAGAGGTACCAGTTGTCCTGGTCAGCGGGGTCCGTGACGTCGATGGTCACGCGCACTCCGGAATCTCCGGAGAATCGCCCCGGCTTGGGCTTCTCGAGGTAGATGGAATCAATCAGTGGCACCGGCTGCGCCGTCGCCACGGCCTCGTATCGTTGCCCCTCGTAGGTGATGTCCAGCCGGTACTCGCTTCCGGCGGTCACGATGAGTTGGTTGGTCACGTAGGTGCCCGGAGTGGCAGATTCGCTGAAGCGTACCACTCCCCCGTTCCCCGTGACCTCGACCGTCGCCCCGCGCGCCGCGGGGGTCGTCGAGCTGGCGAAGTACGGCGCGGTCGTCGTCAGGCGGATGGACTGGTTGCCGTTGACCTGCCCGTGTACGCGCTCGAGCCGCGCCTCCACCACGAGCCGCTGGGGTCCCTCATCCACGTCCAGGTCTACTACCCGCTCGCAGGCGGCCAGCAGGAGGCTGCAGGCCACGATCATCGGTCGTTGCATGGTATTGCCTCCTAGAAGCGAATGGTCCATGAGATGCTCGGCACGATGCCGAACACCGAAAGCTGCACCGCTTCCGTGCGCGACCGGTCGTCCTCCACCTGCCGGAAGCTCATCGACTGCGCGTTGAACCGGTTGTAGGCGTTGAACACGCCGAACTGCAGCTCGTGCCGCCGGCCCGTGCGCGTCAGGCTGAGGTCGAGCCGATGGTACATCGGCAGGCGGTTCGCGTTACGCTTGCCGTACTCCGGGACCACGTAGTCGTCGACTACATATCGGGAGACGGGATACGTCGTCGGCAGTCCGGTGGCGAGCGTGAACGTGGAGCCGAAGGTCCAGCGCTTCCACAGCGGGCGCACCGCGATCACCGAGAGGTCGTGCGTCTTGTCGGTGGGCGCCGCGAACCACTCGCCATCGTTGATCCCGGCCCCTGGCCCGGCGCGAAAGCGCGTCTCGGCGCGGCTCAGCGTGTAGGAGACCCATCCCGTCACGTTGCCCAACTGCTTGCGCACGAACAACTCGAGTCCGTAGGACCGGCCGATGCCCTGCAGCAGCGCGCTCTCGATCTGCGGATTCAGGATCACATCGCTCCCGTCCACGAAGTCCAGCACGTTGTACGACCGTTTGTAGTAGACCTCCGCACTCGCCTCATAGGCGCCGTCCTTGAGGGTGGTCACGTAGCCGAGTGCTCCCTGGTCTGCCACCTGGGGCTTGATCCACGGACCCACCGGCTCCCACACGTCCAATGGGGTGGGACTGTTGGTGCGGGTGGCGAGGAGGAGGTACTGCCGCGTGCGCGCATAGCTCGCCTTGAGGCTGCTCGTGGGCGTGAGCCCGAAGCGCAGCGAGGCCCGCGGTTCGAGTCCGCCGAAGTCAGCGATGGTCCCCGATGTGTCAAGAGTGCTGTCCACCACGATGCCTGACTCATAGCGGCTGAGCGCCGGGTTCCAGCGCGTGGGCTGGCCGCCTTCGTACTGGTACGTCATTCCCGGCGCCCGTCGCGCGAAGGCGGAGTAGCGCACGCCGTAGCGAAGGCTCACGCGTTCCCCCAGGTCCACCACATGGCTCGCGTGCAACGCCATCGACATCCCCTGCCTCTTGCTGACGCGCACCGGCAGGAGCTTGGTGGTATCCGCGGGCTCCAGGTCGCCAGGGCGCATCGACTGCGTCGCCAACTCGGCGCCGAACTCCACCACGTTGCGCTCGGAGAAATGGTACGACTCGTCCACGCGCAGCTCCTTGCTCAGGATGCGCGAGGTCCAGTCCACGCTCCCGTCGAGCACCGTGAACCCCAGCAGGTAGTCGTACGTCCCCGTGGTAACCGAGACCTTGGAGAAGAGGCGATTCTTGAAGATGTGGTTCCAGCGTAGGGTGCCGGAGAGATTTCCCCAGCCGGCCTCGAAGTCGGCGCTGGGACTGAACAGGTCGCGTCCCATATACGCCGAGGCCATGAGGGTGCCTGTCTTCCCGAGCTTGAAGTTCGTCTTCGCGTTGAGGTCGTAGAAATACGCGCGGCTGTCGCGCACGGAGGTGTCAGGAGCGATCTTGAGAAAGAGATCTGCATACGAGCGCCGTGCAGCGATCAGCCAGGACCCGCGCTTGCCGGCGATCGGCCCTTCGACGAGCAATCGACTCGCGAGCAACCCGATGGACGCCGTGCCCGTGAACTCGTTCGCGTTTCCCTCGCGCTGCCGCGCATCGAGCACCGACGAAAGGCGCCCGCCGAAGCGCGCCGGGATCGCCCCCTTGTAGAGCGTCACGTCGGCCACCGCGTCCGCGTTGAACACCGAGAGGAAGCCGAGCACGTGCGCGGGGTTGTAGATCGTGGCCTCGTCCAGCAGGATGAGGTTCTGGTCGTTCGTGCCGCCGCGCACGCTGAACGCCGTGGAGAAGTCACTCGAGCGCGAGACGCCGGGGAGCAGCGTGAGGCTCCGGATCGGGTCCACCTCGCCTAACGCGGCCGGGGCCTGGCGGATGGTCTGCAGGTCGAGTCGCGCGATGCTCATCTCCGGCGCCTTCGGGTCCACGTCCGACCGCTGCTTGTCGGCGTTGACCTCGACGGCCTGAAGCTGCACCGCGCGCGGAACGAGCAAGAAGTCCGCAGTGGTGGAGGCCGTAAGCGTGATGGTGGTGTCGAGCGGCGCAAAGCCGATGGCCCGCACGAGGATGCGATGCGCTCCGGGGGCGAGGTTCAGGAAGTAGAAGCCGTCGACGTTGCTCTGGGAGCGCGCCGTGCTGCCGTCGGCGCCGACGAGGGCGTAGCGGATCAGCTCACGCGATTCGGCGTGCCGGATGTAGCCGCTGAGCTGGATGCGTTGTGGAGGCGAAGTCTCCGCCTGCGCGAACACGTCGTGCGTCGCGACGAGCATCAGGGCCGAGGCGCTCAACACCCTGATGACGTGGGCGAGGTGGGCGGGGAGCGGGTGCGGCCGGAAAGACGGGAACGTCACAAGGTCGCGTCAGGGGGAGTGGGCAGGCCCGGTACACCGCGCGGGTACCGGTTGTGCCCGGTGTAACGGGAACTTGGGAGCCAGGTTTCGTGGCAGGCTCACTTCCCTGGCGGCCCTTGTGCTCCTTACCCCCGGTCCTCTTCAAATTCCCACGAGCGTGGATCTGTTCCCGGTCACACGATGTCGCCGCGGCCGACGGGTAGATTCTTCGCATGACGATGCGCCTGCTCATCGCCGTCGCGCTCATGTCGACTGTCGGCTCGCGCGACACCGTTCGTCTGCGGCCGGTCCTTCATGTGTGCGCCGACTCCACCCGGCTCACGGTGGAGCCGGCGGTCCCGATGCCGGGGGCGGTCTTTCTCGTGCGGTTGTCGAACGTAGCCTCGGGGACGCAGCTGGCCGGCGAGGTCGCTCGTCAGGCACTGCATTTCGTTCCGGAGAGCGGCGGCGGCGCGGTGTCGTTTGCCGCAGTTCCCATCGAAACTGACTCGAGCGCCATCGAGATCGCGGTGCGTTGCTCACAGGGCGAAGTCGTCGACACGCTGCGCGCGCGCGTCGCACTCGGCCGCGCGAACTACCCGGTGGAGCGGCTCCGCGTCGCCCCCGCGTTCGGCCGCGAGCCCGATTCAACGATTGTAGCACGCACCCGACGGGAGTCCGAGCGAGCGCGCGAGGTCGCTGAGATCTCGCACGCAACCCCGGGGCTCTGGCAGGGCCCCTGGCAGTTGCCCCGGGTGTCGCGCATAACGAGTGGTTTCGGTCGGGGCCGCGAGTACAACGGCACGATCACGTCGCGCCACATGGGCACGGACTTCGCTGGCGCCACGGGCGCCGTGGTGCGCGCCGCCAACCGCGGCGTCGTGCGGATCGTGGACGCGTTCTACTACGGAGGCAACGTGGTGTACGTCGACCACGGGGGCGGCCTGACGAGTGCGTACCTGCACCTGTCGCGGCAGGCCGTGGCCGTCGGCGACACGGTCGAGCGCGGAGCAACACTCGGTGCCGTCGGCGCCACGGGGCGAGTGACGGGGCCACACCTGCACCTGATCCTGAGGTATGGCACGGTCACGGTGGACCCGCTCTCGCTGTTCGCTGTCGCCGGAGACTCGAGCGCCCGGCGTGTGGCCGGCACAACGCGCTGATTCCCCTCGTGGGGCCGCCACCGTGAGCGGTGTTCGCATCGCAGGGTGTGCGGGGTGGCGAACCTCCTGCTTGTCTCGAGCGCGCCACCGCGTAGCTTGGGCTCAGCTTCGCTGCCGGCTCCGGCGCGAAGGGTGGACGACCCTGAACACCGCCTGTCGTCGGACCAGTCCCCATGCCCCGATCCGCCGTCCAACTGCAGCGACTGCCCAGCGTTCACCTCGCGGTGATTCGCGGTGTCGTCGATCCGTCCGCCCTTGCGCGCGCGGTCCCCGAGTCCTGCGGACTCGCCGTGAATGCGG
>JACMLI010000076.1 GCA_014379705.1 Gemmatimonadaceae bacterium | reverse complement strand
GCGGGGAAGTCGTGGTGGTGAACTGACCTTGGCGTCGCACCTGCGAAGGCAGCGTGCCCAGCGTCGTTCTCTTGTGGGCAGGGTCAACGACGCGGGCTCCGGCCTTCGCCGGAGCGGCGGATTCGGGGGCTTCGCGAGAGCATCGCGAGGCCCTTCGTTCGTTTCAGGATGGAGTCAGCCCTTCCACCCGACTACCCGACCACCCGACCCACATCGTACCTTCCCTCCTCCTCCAAACAACCGCTTCATGCGCATCTCATCGTTCGTCGCCCTTGCTTCAGTGGGCAGCACGCTGGCGCTGGCGCCTTTCGCGTACGCCCAGCAATCCGACGCGTCGGGGCGTGTGCCCCTCACGTTTCCCACCGACGACGACGTCCTCAGGCGCATCTGGGCGGTGGGCATGGACAGTTCGCGCGTGGTGCAGCTCGGCCAGGTGCTTCTCGATTCCATCGGCCCGCGCCTCACCGGCAGCCCTGGCATGAAGTCAGCCAGCGACTGGGTCATCAGCCAGTACAAGTCGTGGGGCATCGACGCCAAGCGCGACGAATACGGCACGTGGCGCGGATGGCGTCGTGGCGTCTCTCATATCGACCTCGTCGGGCCGCGCGTCCGTTCGCTCGAAGGTCAGATGCTGGCGTGGAGCCCGGGAACGAACGGCAAGGTCGTGACGGCCCAGGCCATCGTGCTGCCGAAGTTTCGCGACAGCACCGAGTTCGTGAAGTGGTTGCCGCAGGCGAAAGGCAAGATCGTACTGCTGTCGCCGGCATGGCCGACGTGCCGCCCCTCCGAGGACTGGTTCCGTTTCGCCACTCCCGACGCACGCATGCGCATGGATAGCGCCGTGACGGCGATGCAGGCCGATTGGTCGAGCATCACCAACGACAGCACGAAGTTGTACCGCGGTACGGGGAAGTCGATGGGCCTCGGCACGGGGACGCTGGGGCTTCGACTCGAGCAGGCCGGCGTCGCCGGAATGCTCACGTCGCGCCTCAAGCAGGGGGGGTACGGCGCCGCCGGCGGCGGAGGCTTCGGTGGTGGTGGTCCTGGTGGGCGGGGAAACACCGGCGGTGGCAGCATGCGGGGCGGCGGCCAGGCCTCGTCAGTGTCGATCAACTCGCGCGTCGTGGGGTCCGGCAGCGGGGGCTGGGGCACGGTCGAGGTCTTCGAGACCTACAACACGACTGCGCCCGCGGTCACGTTGAGCTGCGAGGACTACTCGCTGATCTACCGCCTGGCCGAGAACAACCAGAAGCCCATGGTGCGCCTCGACCTCGACGCGCAGCTCCTTGGCGAAGTCCCCGCGTTCAACACCATCGGCACGATCAAGGGCACGGAGAAGCCCGACGAGTACGTGATGCTCTCGGCGCACTTCGATTCCTGGGACGGCGGGTCGGGTGCGACCGACAACGGCACGGGCACGCTGATGGCGATGGAAGCCATGCGCATCCTCAAGAAGGTCTACCCGAACCCCAAGCGCACGATCATGGTCGGGCACTGGTCGAGCGAAGAGCAGGGCCTCAACGGCTCCCGCGCCTTTGCCACCGACCACCCCGAAGTGCTCAAGGGCCTCCAGGCGCTCTTCAACCAGGACAATGGCACGGGTCGTGTGCAGTCCCTTTCCGCCGCGGGCCTCACGGCGATCGGGCCACACCTGCGCGACTGGCATGGCAAGCTGCCGAGCTTCTTTACCGACAGCATGAGCGCGAACGCCGTGTCGTGGGCGTTCAACGACGTGCCGACGGGGAATCCGGGCGGGACGGACGGCGCCGTGTTCGCGTGCTACGGCACGCCATCGTTTGGCATGGGCGCGGTGGGCTGGAACTACGGGACCTACACCTGGCACACCCAGCGCGACACGTACGACAAGGTCGTGTTCGATGACCTCAAGCACAACGCGACGCTCGCGGCGATGATGGCCTACCTCGCCTCGGAAGATCCCGTGTTCATCGATCGCACGAAGTCGCCGGGCACGTGGCCCGCGAACTGGCCGGCGAACTGCGGGCTGGCGCCGAGGCAGACGAGAGCGCGGTACTAGACGGACGGGATGGACGAGATAGACGAGTGGACGAGATGGACGGAAGTGCATCTGAATGGGGCCCGAGCGTGTAGCGCTCGGGCCCCTTCAGTGTCAAACCATCTCGTCCATCTCGTCTATCCCGTCCACTCGCCCAAGGATCAGACGACCGTCGACCTCGTGACCCCTCGCATCACCGGCACATACCCCGGGAAAACAACGCCCAGATTCGCGTTCCCCAAACGATTCTGCACAATCTCCGCCAGAACATCCCGATGGTCGATGGAGACGGGCAGGTCCTGCCGATCTACGAGGTTCTCCTGCGCGAGCGGCCTCCAGTTGTTGGTCAGCACCCGGCCGCCGTTGATGCCGCGGCCCATCGCGAACATGGCGGTGCCGCGCCCGTGGTCGGTGCCCCGGCTGCCGTTCTCCCGCACGTTGCGGCCGAATTCCGAGACCACAACCACCGTCACGTTCTGTGTGAGGCCGGTCGCGATGCAGTCCTGCCAGAAGGCGCCTAACGCGCCCGACAGCTGTGTCATCGTCTGCGACATGCTCCCGCCGATGGGATCCTGCTGCGTGTGCGTGTCCCAGCCGCCGATGTCGAGGTGCACGGCCTCCACGCCGATGTCGGCCTTGATCAGCGC
>JACMLI010000571.1 GCA_014379705.1 Gemmatimonadaceae bacterium | reverse complement strand
CACGCGTGCGCCCGGACGCGGCTTGCCGGAGCGATCGAGGACGCGGCCGGACACATCGAGCACGGTTCCCTGCGCCGTGGCCGCGCGGCCCTCGACACGCGTGAGGTCGGCATCGACGTCCTTCGGGAAACGGGTGGGATAGAACGGCCCTTCCGTCATGCGCGGCGTGGGCGGGTGGTCGTCGGCAAGCGCCGGCGTGGGGAGGAGCGGCGCCACCACGGTCACCCCGGCGTTCACCAGGAAAATGCGTCGATTCATCGTGCCGTCAACGGAAGTCAGAGCGCCTATACTATGCGCCGCGCTGGACGAACAACCAACACCACCAGGAGGTTCCATGCGAATCATCCTTCTCGTCGCGCTCCTCGCAGCGACCCTTCCCGTGCACGCCCAAACGCTGCGGTTTGCGATCGCGGCGGACGCCGCCACGCTCGATCCGCACGCCGTGAACTTGCTCACGACCACGCGGCTCACCGCGAGCGTGTACGAGTCCCTCGTCGCCCGCGACAAGGACTTCAACATCGTGCCGGGGCTCGCCATCTCGTGGACGCAGCCCGATCCGCTCACTTGGCGCTTCACGCTCCGGCCCGGCGTCAAGTTCCACGAAGGCGAGGCGTTCACGGCGGACGACGTGGTGTTCAGCATCGAGCGAACCCTCCACCCGCTTTCGCAGCTCAAGTCCTCCGTCGAGGGCGTGGAACGCGCCGTGAGGGTCGACGACCTCACGGTCGACCTCAAGATGAAGCAGCCCAATCCGGTGCTGCTGTTGCACCTGTTCCAGTTGCGGATCATGTCGCGCGCCTGGGCCGCGCGGCACAACGCGCTCACGCCGCAGAACTTCAACGACAAGGAGGACACCTACGCCGCCCGCAACACCAACGGGACCGGTCCCTACAAGGTCGTCCTGCGTCAGCCGGACCTGAAGACGGTGCTGCAGGAACATGCGCAGTGGTGGAACCGCTCCAGTCCCGAGCGGGGCAATGTGAAGGAGATCGTGTGGACGCCGATCTCCTCGAACGGCACGCGGGTCGCCGCGCTGCTCTCTGGCGAAGTCGACTTCGTCATCGATCCGCCCGTGCAGGACGTCGAATCGCTGAAATCGAACGCGCGGATCCGTATCGTCGAAGGGCGCGAGGCGCGAGTCGTCTACCTGGGCTTCGACGTGCATCGTGACGAGTTGCTGTATGGAACGAAGGGGAAGAACCCGTTCAAGGATCCGCGCGTGCGCCAGGCGGTCGCGCACGCCGTCGACGTGGACTTGGTGCGCGACAAGGTCTACCGGGGGTACAGCAACCCCACGTTCTCCATCTCCGCGCCCGGCGTGCGCGGGTATTCGCGCGAACTCGACGCGCGCCCGAAGGTGGATCGCGCGCTCGCAAGGAAGCTTCTCGCGCAGGCGGGATACCCCGACGGGTTCGACGTCACGCTTGATTGCGTGAACGTGGTCCCGACGGCTCATCTGTGCCAGGCAATTCCGCCGATGCTGGCGCAAGTCGGCATTCGTGTGACGCCCAACCTCCTGCCCACGCCGAACTTCAACCCCAAGATCCAGGCCCTGGACACGAGCATGTGGCTGCAAAGCTGGGGCGCAGTGACGCACGACTCCCTGTATGTCCTGCAGAGCCTGCTCTACACGCGCCAGGAAACCAAGGGCGCCCTGGGCGACTACAACTTGGGGCGCTGGACCAACAGCGAGTTCGATTCGCTGGTGGACCGCGTCCGTGTCGAGACCGACCTCGCCAAACGCGACCGGCTCATCCACGACGCGCTCGCGATCGTTGCACGCGACGTTCCCATCGTCCCGCTCACCCAGAACATCATCCCGTGGGCGATGCGCAGCAACGTGCAGGCCGCTTCCGCCCCCAACAACATCCCTTACTTCTTCCGCTTCCGGATCTCCTGAGCGTCAGGGCGCGCCGCGGCGATCGCTCCAATAGCGCCATCGCGTGACGAGCCGCTGGACGTGCGCCCCATCGGCTGAAAGAGCGACACGCAAGGCGCCGTCGTGGTCGCTGCGCCAGGTGTGAATGCCTCGACCCTCGTAGCGCGATAGCACGGCCGGATGCGGATGGCCGAAGCGGTTGCGATAGCCCACGGTGAAGATGGCCTCGCTTGGGGCGACCCCGTCCAGGAACGCCGCGGTGGACGACGTGCGCGAGCCATGGTGGGGGACGACGAGCACGTCGGCGCGCAACGGTTCATGGCGCGCCAGCATCTCGGCCTCCGCGCGCGCCTCGACTTCTCCGGCGAGCAGCGCCGCGGCCGACGCTGTCGAGACCTTCAGCACGCAGCCTCGGTCGT
>JACMLI010000570.1 GCA_014379705.1 Gemmatimonadaceae bacterium | reverse complement strand
GTCGTCGCTGCGGTGCGACGGCCCGAAACCGTCACGGGGGCGACGCGCACCGCCAAGATCAATCTCTCCGACCACGCCTCGCTCGTCGCCGCGTTGTCCGGCGTC
Organism: Gemmatimonadaceae bacterium; assembly: GCA_014379705.1. Lineage (GTDB taxonomy): Bacteria > Gemmatimonadota > Gemmatimonadetes > Gemmatimonadales > Gemmatimonadaceae > RBC101. Next base: position 2,116 of record JACMLI010000570.1, on the reverse strand, counting down.
GATGTGGTCGTGGGCTGCCTCGGCCACGGTGGCCTCAAGGACTCGGCGAAGCCGACCACGCTCTACTCCGACTCGACCCGGGCGTTGCGAGCGGCGATGCGTGAGACCGGAACCCGGCGGATCTTCGTCCTGTCGTCCGGCGGGACGGTGCAGGACGACGCTGCGCCATGGTTCTACACAAAGCTCCTGCGGCGCTACCTGATCAACAACTACCTCGACGCTGCACGGATGGAGACCATCTTCAAGATCCACGCCGTCGATGTCAGCAAGTTCATCGCCGAGGAGATCGACAATCGCGCGTGGATTGCGAAGCATCCCGTGCTCGGATATCCCAAGTAGGAGCATCGGCAACGAGGCAAGTGGGTGGGTCGACGAAGGGATGGGTTGAGGGGTGAAGTGACGGGGTTGAGGGAAGTTATGCGGCGGTGCCGAGGTGGTCCAGTTCTCGGCGTTTGCGACGGCTCTCGCGGGCCTCCTCGAGCTTGCGATCGCGTTCGGCCCAGATCACGGTGTCGAGGCCGAGGAGCTTGTCGCGCGGGGTGATGTAGCCGATCGCGCTGGGGAGGCGGTGGTGGTTGTAGTGGTCGATGCGAGCGGCGATCGTGGCGCGGGCGCCGTCGGGCGTGGCGGCCTGGATGGGACAGGTGACCCGGGATAAGGCCCGGCATGCGCGCCTGGACTCCCGCGGCCGCGTCCATCGGCTTGTTGGGTCGCTTCCGTTGACGAATCGCTGAACACGTGCAGGCTGTGGCATGTCACGAACGTTCCTGCTGGTCGGTGGAAACTCTGGTATCGGACTGGCGACCGTCCGTGTCTTGTTGGAGCGAGGCGACCATGTCCTCGCCGCCGTACGCGACCCGGGGCCGCTGGCAGAGATGGGCGTCGCGGTGCAGCCCTTTGAGGCCACCGCGCCTGGCGCGCTGGAGTTGCCGTCGGTGCTCGATGGACTCGTCTATTTCCCGGGCACCATCGCGCTCAAACCCTTTCATCGGCTCACGGCCGCCGACCTGACCCGCGACTTTCAGATCAACTGCCTCGGCGCGGTTGCTTGCATTCAGGCGGCCCTGCCCGCGTTGAAGGCCGCCCCCTCGGCCTCGATCGTGCTGTTCTCCACGGTCGCGGTGAGCCAGGGAATGGCATTCCATGCATCGATCGCGGCGGCCAAGGGTGCGGTCGAGGGGCTGATGCGTGCCCTCGCGGCCGAGTTTGCCCCGAAGATCTGCGTCAACGCGATCGCGCCCTCGTTGACGGACACTCCGCTCGCCGCCACGTTCCTAAACAGCGATCTCAAGCGAGAGGCCGCCCGCAAGCGGCACCCGCTGCAGCGCGTGGGCGACCCCTCGGAGATCGCGGGACTGGTCGCCTTCCTGCTATCAGACGCCGCCAGGGCCCTGAGCGGGCAGATCTTGCGCCCCGACGGGGGTCTGTCCGCCATCCGCTTGTTCTCGTCGTGAGGCCCGATGCGGCCGTGGTGCTCACGGATGTGAGTGCGCGGCGCGTTGCGTGCCGTGCAGGTCCGTGTCAGTCCTGAGGTCGGGAGAGACGAATGTTCGGACTATTCAAGCGAGACCCCTTGAAGGCGCTCACAGCGGAGTACGAGAGGACGCTCGTGGCGGCACGCGATGCGCAACGCAGCGGGAACCTGGCGCTGTTTGGCACGCTGACCGAGCAGTCGGAGAAGCTCGCGGCCGAGATCGATCGGCTCGCAGCGAAGCGGTGACCCGCACTTGCTGACCGGCGGCGAGCGGCCGAGCAGATGTACAGGCGGGCGAGATGCCCGGGTGCGCGAGGCCGGTCGGCTACGTGCCGCGTCAGACCCACGAGTGCGACGCGGCGGTGCTGGTGCGTCGGCACCTGGCGGAGTTTCTGGGGCGCTGCGAGGAGCGGGCGGGGTCGTTGCCGGCGTTCGTGAAGGCGGAGCTCGAGGGTTTCGCGGGCTGCGGGGACTTCGAGCTCGGCTTCGTGCGGACCTGTTGCCGCAGATGCTCGAGCTCGCCGGGCTCGCTACTTCGCGAAGCATGCCCCCGAGGCACTTGGCCCGTTGTCGCTAACAGCCTCGCACCACCTCGAGGCCATACAGCGAACGCACAAGAAATTTTGGACCAACCTGGAGCGC
>JACMLI010000569.1 GCA_014379705.1 Gemmatimonadaceae bacterium | reverse complement strand
GGCCTGGTGCTCGCCGACGGCGAAGTCGCGGACCACGAGCACTACCTCACGCGCAAGATCGCGAACCTGCTCGAGCTCGAAGCGGGATATCTCTCGACGGCCAAGGACAACGCGCAGCGGCACCAGGGGTGAAGATCTCCACGCCCGCGGGCCGGGCGTGGTCATCCGTTGCGCGGGCGTGGCAGCGGCCTCACATTCCGGCTCTCCTCCTGCAGCTGAATGTCGCTCGCCGACGCCATCACGCTCTCCCGCCTTGCCGTGGTCCCGGGTCTCGTGGTCGCTGCCGTCACCGGCGCGACCACGTGGTTCACGGGGTTGGTGGCGTTCGCCTTGCTCACGGATGCCATCGACGGACGCGTGGCGCGGTGGCGAGGGACGGCCGGGCCGCGTGGCGCGTGGCTCGATAGCATCGCCGACGCGGCGTTCTACCTCTCGGCGCCCACCTGCGCCGTCGTCCTGCACCCCGAGCTTCGCGGCGAGCACGCCCCGCTCGCCCTCACCGTCGTCGTCGCGCTTGCGACGCCCCCCGTGGCGGGATGGCTGCGATATCGCCGCCTGCCAGCGTACCACACACACCTGGCGCGTGCCGCCGAGCTCACCCTGGGCGGTGGCTTTTTCCTGTTTGTCCTGGGCGGCACGCCGTGGCTCCTGTACCCCGGCGCGGTGGTGCTGGTGCTGTCCACCGTGGAGGAACTGGCAATCACCTGGGCCCTCACCGCCTGGACGCCCGACGTGCCATCGATCCTGCACGCCCTCCGGTCGAGCCGAGCCGGCCGACCAGCTCTTCCCTTCCACCTTCCATGAGGTCCCATGACCATCCGTTCGCTGCTCCTTCGCGCTTCGCTCGCCGCCGGACTGACACTTGCCGCCGCTCCTGCCCACGCCCAGCTCGCGGTCGGTGGAAATATCGGTTGGCTCTTTGATACAGAAGAAGACCGTTTCTCGATCGGAGCCGACGGCCGGTACACGCTCGCCAACAAGCGCTGGATCCTGAACCCGCGGATCACCAAGTACCTGCTTTCCGAAGGGGCGTCGGCATGGCAGCTCGACGCTAACCTGCTCTACGACATCCCGGTCGAGGCGTCGTTCAAGGTGAAGCCGTACGCGGGACTTGGGCTGGCGTTCGTGAACTCGAGCTTCGAGACCACGGCCGGTGACGAATCCGACAGCAAGGTCGGCGTGAACTGGATCGCGGGCGCAGCGCTCAGGACAACAGGCAAGCTGACGCCCTGGCTGCACTTCACGTACACAGCCGCGATGGACTATGGCAACACGTTTGTCGGTTTCGCCGGCCTCAGTTACGCCATCGGCCGCTAGGTCGCACCGGCCCTGGGGTGGGAGCGACGCGCTCCCACCCCGCCTGGCTCACGGAACGATCGGCTTCGGCGAGCGCGCCGGGCGCGTGCCGTTCATGCGCGGCCGCGGACCGTTGCCCACGTCCCGCAGGACCTCATTGATGTAGTTCGTGATGCGGGCGTAGTGCGGGTAGTCGATCCACTCCGCCTCGTCGGTGCGCTGGTGGTAGTCCCCGTGCAGCCCCGTGAAGAAGAAGGCGATCGGCACGCCCTGCAGCGCGTAGTTGAAGTGATCGGAGCGCCCGTAGATGTTGTTGTAACCGCTCCACGTCAGCGTGGTGTCGTACTTGTAGTCGAGTTCGAGGGGCTGTGCCTGCTTCCGGTTGATCGTGGCGACCTGCTCGCCCAGGTCCTTCGAGTCGAAGAACGAGCCGACGACGCCGAGGTAGTTGGCGCTCCCGCCGGGAAGGTCGCCGTCACGACCACGGCCGATCATGTCGATGTTGATCTGCGCCACGACGGAGTCCATCGGCACGGTGGGATTCCGCGTGAAGAACGCCGACCCCACGAGCCCCGCCTCCTCGCCCGTGTGCCAGACGAAGAGCACCGACCGCTTCGGCTTCACGCGCATTGCCTGGATCGCCTCGGCGATCTCGAGCACGCCCATCGAGCCCGAACCGTCGTCATCGGCGCCGTTGTTGATCGAGTCGAGGCGCGCCACGGGATGGAGGCGGCGGATGCTGTCCATGTTCACGCGGATTGCCGCGAGCTGCTCGGGCCTGAGCGCGATCATGTTGTTCGCCAGCAACAGCGTGTTGCGCGCGTTGTTGAACGCCTTGAGCGAGTCCTTGTCCACGGGCGTGTTGAAGCCCACGTGGTCGTTGTGCGCGCCGATGGCGACGTACTGATGGCGAAGTACGGGATCGCTCCCGGGGATGATCGCAACGACGTTGCGCGCGAACTGGCTCGGCAACTCGACGAAGTCGAGCGACGCGTTCACCGT
>JACMLI010000568.1 GCA_014379705.1 Gemmatimonadaceae bacterium | reverse complement strand
GAGCGGCGGGCTCGGCAAGCACCGGACGAAGCCCCTGAACGTTCCACAAGCGAGTTCCATCATCGGCCAGGAACTCCACGTGGTCGCTCACCCCGATAAGCCGACCGTGATCCTGCTCGACGAGTGGGGGAAGCCGTGAGCGAATGGTTTTGATAGCCTGCGCCCCATGGTCGCGCTTCCCGTGCCTTCGAACGACCCTTCGCGCCTGGCCCAGCTCGGCGTGCAACAAGGACGCACACGCGTCCCGTCGGCTGCGCTGACAGCGGCCCTCGGCGGAACCACCATCCTGCCGGGCCGAGAGCACGAGGCCCAAGAGATTTGGCGTGGGCTCGCGGTTCGGGCTAGCGGCGGCGACGCCGGAGCCAGTGAGGACCTGATGATGCTCACCGCGCTCTACGTCGGTCGACTGGGCGGAGCTCACCAGATTGCCGAAGCGCGCGCGTTGACGAAGGCCGCGCTCGAAGCGGTCACCTTACCGCGTCATCGACAGGAGCAGCTCGGACGGCTTTCTCGTCTCGCCGTGCGTGAAGGGGTGGCTGACGCGGCGCTCGAGGCGCTTGCCGCGATGACGGTGGACCCACCGGACATCGAGAGCGATACCGAGCTCCGCGTGTCTGCCGCCTTGGTCGCCACCCTGGCCCGCGACGGCAAGAGCGTGCTGTCCTTGCTTGGTCAGAGGGGCGGTCAAATTCCCATCGACGAAGCCAAGCGCGGCCTTGCGACGGTACTCCGCGCGAACGCCCACGAACTCTTGGGTGACGTGATCGGGGCCGCCGAGGTCCTGAAGGAACTGCCTCACTCGAGCAGCCTCGGCAAAGAGCGGGAGCCGTATGCCGCGCTGGGGCTCTGCTCACGATCGGCGGACCTCTACGGCACGCTGGTTGCACAGGTGCAGGGAGCCAAACCGGCGGGGCTCGATGGCCTGTTCTACACGGGAGTGGTCATCACCATCTTGGGAGCTGTCGCGGCCACCATCGCCATCACTCTCATGATAGATGACGCGCCCCATCCGATCGCAGACATCGTCTTCCCCACCCTCGGTGGCCTGCTGTTCCTCTTCTTGGGCCCGGTCATGACGCTGGCTGGCATCGATAATGCGCGTCAGGATGTCTACGTGCGAAAGCACGGCATCCCGCGCACGGCGCGCGTCCTCCACATCAAGGACACCGGCGGCCGCATCGGCCCCATTCCCGTCTACCTCCTCACCCTGGAAGTTGCGGGGGAGACGGGGCCCTACCAGGCCGCGCTGCGGAAGTCGCTGGCCCTGCCGGAAGCGAACGCCATCGTAGGCACGGAACTCCACATCGTCGCTCACCCCGAGAAGCCGACGGTGATCCTGCTCGATCAGTAGACCTGGCGCGCCTGCGAACGCCGCCGCTCGTGGTGAGTCAACTGGTGAATCACTAATGAATCACGGGCCAAGGATGCGCAGCGAGATTGCGTTTGACGCTCTCACCAACTTGGGCGCGAACTCCCATCACATGAATCGCGCCGCCTTCGCTCTTTCTCCCACCTCGTCGGCCCCGTGCAGCTCGACGCCCAGGCCGCGCGCCTGTGCCGCGGTGGCTGTCACTTCGGATGCCGCCGACACCACTACGAACAGAGGTGGCATTGCCGCCGTTTCTCCTTTGCCGTTCGTATGCGCGACCAGAACGCCGCTTTCGTCGGTCATCGAGTCGCCGTCGTAGCTCACCGCCTCGAAGTGCAGCGCAGCGCGCGCGATTGCCTTCTTGTTGCGCCCGGTCAGCTGCACCTCGCTGATGCATCCGATCAGCAGACGCGTGTCGTAGATGCGTTGACAAAGGCGTGCGACGCGCGCTTCGGCT
>JACMLI010000567.1 GCA_014379705.1 Gemmatimonadaceae bacterium | reverse complement strand
TTCTTGATGATGACCGGGTTGTTCAGGTCATCCGTACCAAAGGCCTGTGGATCCTCGACGTCAAACATCCCGCTGCAGGCCATGCTGAAGCCCGCAAGGAGCGTCAGCGCGCCCCGGGCGGCGATGCGATGTGTATGGTTTTTCATGATGTCAGTATCAGGTCGATGTGAGTGGAAGCGGTTCGTTCGGCGGGGTAACGGGTGCGGTGCACCCACCACCCCGCCAATCACGGTTAGAACCTCGTGCGCACCTGCAGCCGGTACTGCCTTGGAGAAGGCTGCGCGAGGAAGCCGCTTTGGATCGTGAAGGAATCGCCACCCGCCCAGTTCATGTTCGGGTCCACGCAGTTGCAATCGTCCCACCACATCAGGTTCTGGCCGGACAGGGACATCGTCGTGCGGCCGACCTTCAACATCGAGCTCAGGTTCGCCGGGATCTGCCACGTCAACGACATCTCGCGCAGGCGCACGTTGTCGCGCTTGTCGTTGTGCGACAGGATGCTGGACCACTGGAAGATCGAGTCCGACTTGAACGTGCGCTCGCCGTTCGGCCCAAGGGCGCCGAGGTACTCATCGGCACCACCCTGACGGATGCGATACGGACGGTCGCCGTTGCTGAACCAGGCGCCACGCTCCATCGAGACGAGCCCGTACAGCGAGAACGCCTTGTAGCGGAGCGTGTTCGACCACGAGCCGTTGAAGGTCGGGAGCGGCGGGCCGAAGTATTCCTGCGCCGCCGTACGCGTCGTCGTCGGGCAGCCGAAGCTTTGAACTGGGGCGAGACCGCCGCAATTGGCGCCAGTCTGCACGACCGAGAAGCCGTTCGGCTTCTGGCCCCAGACGCCCGAGATCGGATAGCCGACTCGCACGGCATTGCCGGCGAGCACGACTCCACCTAACGACAGCACCTCGTTCTTGTTGCCGTCAGCCTTGAAGCTCGTCGTCCAGTCCATCTTCGCCGAGGAGTATACGGCGAAATTGAGGCTGGCTTCCCAGCCCTTGTTCTGGATCGCGCCGATGTTCACGCGCTGCGCCTGCGCGAAACCGGCCGACGACGGGTACGCCTTGTTCACGATGGCGTCTTCGGTCTTGGCCGTGTACATCGCGGCCTCGAGCCCGACGCGATCGCCCCAGAAGCCCGCCTCGAATCCGTATTCGGTCTCGGTCGTGATTTCCGGCTGGAGGCTCTTGTTGCCCGGGTTGAGCGGCAGGATGCCCGGCACGTCTTCAAACACCGGCTGCGACCCGTAGCTCGTGAAGGAATCGAACGGCCCCGGCATCTTGCCGGACTTACCCCACGACGAGCGGAGGCGGAAGTTCGAGACCATGGTCGGCAGGAAGCCGTGCTTGGAAATGTCGTACGAGAAGTTCGCGCTCGGGTACTTCTGGAACCCGTAGTCGTCGCCGAACGCCGAGTTGCCGTCGACGCGCAGGCCGGCCGTCACGAACAGGCGATCATTCCAGGAGAAACGGTTCTGGCCGAGCAGGCCGACGTTGATCGTCTCCGTGAACGATTCGCCGCCGCCCGTCACGGCGCCACCAGCCACCGTCGAGATGCCGGGGCCGGCAAACGTGTTGCCGACCGCGATGTTCAGGCGCTGGTTCTCCCAGAAGCCCTGCGTACCAAACGAGAAGTCGTTCTCGATCCCGAACGGCAGGTTGAACTTCAGCTGGCCGAGGTAGTCGATCGTCGTCGAGCGGTAGGTGCGGACGCCGAGGTTACGCTGTCCGAAGGTCACGCCGGCCGGGCCGTAGGCGCCGGCATACGGGAAGAAGCGCGACTTCTGGTCGTTCACCGCGTCCGTGCCCGCCGTCAGGCGATGCGTGAAGTTCGGGTTGAGCGTGTAGGACATCGTGATCCCACCCGTCCAACGGTCGGCGTCGCTCTTCGTTTCCATCTTCTGGATGTCCGAGACAGGGACCCAGGCTTCGCCATACGGCTTCAGCGCCGTGGCGTTGCGCGGGTTGCCGTTCATGGCGTTGCCGAGGAGCGCGGTCCAGTTGTTGCCAGCCTGCAACTCGTTGATGACGTTGCGTGCGTACGCCGAGCGCACTTCCACCGTGACCTTGTCCGAGGGGACGAAGTTCACGTTCGCGCGGAGGCTGCCCTTGGTCTGGTCATTCGGCTGGATCGAACCCTCTTCCATCGAGCCGAGGGCCGAGACAAAGTAGGTCGAGCGTTGCGTGCCACCCTGGCCGCTCAGGTCGACGGAGTTGAACGGGCCGTTCTCGATCAGGCCGTTCGCGTCCTTCGCGCGCGTTCCATCGGGACCCGTGAAGCGCGGGAAGGTCTTTGTCGGGAGGTTTTCGCGCAGGCGATTGTAGCCCGTGCCGAGACCGAGGTTCCACTGCGTGCGGCCTTCGCCACGACCCTTCTTGGTGAAGATCTGGATCACGCCGTTCGTCGCTTCGGAGCCATACAGCGTGGCGGCCGATGCGCCCTTGAGCACTTCGACGCGCTCGATGTCGTTCGGGTTGAGGTCGCTCAAGCGATCGGCCGCGGTCCCTCCGGAGAACGAGCAGCAGGCCGTGGAGGCCATGCCCGTCGCCGTCGTCCACTCCGTCGCGCGAGAGTCAGCGCGCACACCGTCGATGTAGATCACGGGACGCTGGTTCAGCGAGACCGACGCGATGCCACGGATGCGCAGGTCCTGCGCTCCACCGACGCCGCCACCGACACCCGTCGAGCGAACGCCCGTCATCTTGCTCGCCAGCACCGAGGTGAAGTTCGTCACGGGCATGAGTTCCTGCTGCTGCGTGACGTCGAGTGAGCCGATCGACGAGCCCACCTTGCGCTTCTCCACCGCACCACCCGTCCCCGTGACGACAACCTGAGTCAGTTCAACCGCGCTCTGCGCGATCGAGAAGTTCAGGCTCGCGGTGTCGTTCGCCGCGATCGTCGCCTGCCCGGTCTCGGGGCGATACCCGATGCGCGTGACGCGTACCGTGTGTGCGCCGACCGGAATGTTCCGGAGGAAATACTTGCCCGCGTCGTCCGTATTGGCCGCCGCGTTCTGCATTCCCACGATCTGGATGCGCGCCGCCGAGATGGGAATTCCCGACGCGCGATCCGTGACGGAGCCCGCGAGTCCACCGGTCTGCGCAGATGCTGCCTGCGCGCCGAAGACCATCAGGCCAGTGAGTGCCAACCGCCAGTGCAATGACAAGCCATTCGTTTTCATGCGCCCTCCTGAAATGTGCGAACCTGCGTAACCATCTCCGCGGCCAGGCCGCAGCGACGCGTCATTGCACGACAAATTGTATGCAATTTGGGGGGTGCGAACGTATCGCGGCGGGCGGAGGCTGCTCACGCTACGGCCGGGGAAAGGTGACGTCAAGCACGTTGGCCCCTCCTGACACAAATATCTCACCACTGCGACTACCGTCGGTGGTCGAACAGCCGTAGTACGACGCCAGTTCGACCCCCCGTCACCTTCGTCCCGTCCCTTGGATGGGCAATGGGCGATGGGCACTGGGCGATGGGCAATGGGCGGCGGGATGGGCGATGATACTGGCCGTTCCCCCATTGCCGATTGCCCGTTGCCGATCGCCCGCCCCTGCGTCGCACTTGACCCGGGCGCAGTGTCGCTGAACTTGCCTGAGGTCCCCTTGCCGTCGCTGCCCCCCGTGCCTCGCTGCTCCCTCCCCCCGTCGGCCCTCCTCCTCGCGCTCCTTGCCTGTGCCGGGGAGCCGCACGCGCCGCTCGATGAGCTTTCGGGGGACCCCGCGAGGTTCACCTGGCAGGTCCCGGCAAACATTGCGCCTCCCCCCGTCCCGGCTGGCAACCCGATGTCGTTCGCCAAGGTGGAGCTGGGGCGACGGCTCTTTTATGACCCGCGCCTGTCCGGGAATGGCGCCTTCGCCTGCTCCTCCTGCCACCGTCAGGATCTCGCCTTCACCGACGCCAAGAACATCTCCGTCGGCAGTACCGGGGAGGCCCACACCCGCAACGCCCAGGGCCTCGCGAACGCAGGCTACCAGGGCACCTTGGGCTGGGCCGGCCCAAACACCCATTCGCTCGAGTCGCAGGCACTGATCCCCATGTTCGGCGACGCTCCAATCGAACTGGGACTGAAGGGCCAGGAGGCGGCCCTCGTCGCGCGCCTCGGCGCTGAGCCGATCTATCAGTCACTCTTTCCGAAGTCCTTCCCGAGCGAGCCGGGCCCGATCTCGGTCGCGAACGTCACCAGGGCCATCGCCGCCTTCCAGCGCACCTTCATCTCGTTCAACGCCCCGATCGACCGCTTTCGGCGCGGAGACGCCAACGCCATTTCTGCCGCAGCGAAGCGCGGCGAGCAGCTCTTTGGCCTCCATCGGTGCGTCGCCTGCCACGAGGGACTCCTCCTCACCGCCGCGGCACACATCGGCCCCAGCAACGTCCCCATCGACGCGGGCTTCGCCAACACGGGCCTGTACAACGTCGGCGGGACCGGCGCCTACCCGACGCACAACAGCGGTCTCTTCGAGGCCACCCGCGACCCAGGCGACATGGGACGCATGAAGATCCCCTCGCTCCGCAATGTCGCGATCACGTTCCCGTACATGCACGACGGCTCCGTCGGCAC
>JACMLI010000075.1 GCA_014379705.1 Gemmatimonadaceae bacterium | reverse complement strand
GAGATCGGACGCCTCGGCGCGGTGACAGCGCGAGACGGGAATCTCGGCGATCACGCCCTTCGCGAGCGGAAAACCGTCGAAGGTGGCTATCGACGACGTCCGCAAGGAGATGAACGACGTCCGCACCCATGTGCGTTCGAGGGTGATGGCGACGATTTCGCGATACGGAATCGCAAGGCGCCTTGCCTTCCATTCGGTCAGGCCGGTGGCATGCGCGTCGTCGTCAAAGCGGGTCCATGAACCCTCGTACTCGATCTCGAGGCACGTCGCGCCGACCTTGATGATCCCATCCAGCTCGAACTCGTCCCAGACGTTGGAGGTTTCGGAGAATGGGAGTGAGATCATGGCCAGGTAGTGCCGGGGACATCGCTGACGGTCGGGGCGCGTCGCGCCCGTCCGCTGCGGGTCAACCTTCGAGTCGCTGCGCCAAACGTGCTCCACCCCAGATGCCGATTCCCACGCCAACCATGCTGACCATGAACGCGGTCATGACCCCCACGTGCGCCCCGATCCACCATCCGACGGCACTGCCGGCGGCGGAGAAGATCAGTACGAGGAGCTTCTTCATCGAGGCGCTGGACGCAGAGTGCCGCGCTCTCACCGGGTGCCGGGGAGGAGCGGTGACTGCCTGAACATGTGGCCTCCTGCCTCCATGCGGAATGCCGGCAGTGCCGAAGGTTTGCCGAAGCGTGCGGCTCCCACCTGCAGCGTCCAGAAGCTGAGGCTGGGAGCTTCAGTCTCCCCGGAGCGACTCCATCGGAGGCACGGCCGACGCGCGGCGTGCCGGGATGTAACTCGCGAGCAACCCGACCGCGATCAGCGAGAGGGACATTGCGGCGAATGTCATCCAGTCGAGCGCGGCGACGCCGAAGAGCATGGAGCCCAGGAGCCGCGTCGACGCCAGGGCGACCACGATGCCGATGATCGCGCCGATGCCCACTACGCGGGCCCCCTGCGCCACCACCATGCGCCGCACCTGCTCGGCGCGGGCGCCTAACGCCATGCGCACGCCGATCTCGCGCGTGCGCTCGGCGACCACGTACGAGAGCACCCCGTAGAGGCCGACGGCGCCAAGGACGAGGGCGAGCATCGACGCGATCCCGAGGGTCAGCATGGTAAACGAGAGCGAGACCATCGAGTCCGCCTCGAGCTGGGCCATCGTGTAGGTGCGGTACATTGGCGCCTCGGGCGCGACCTCCCGCACCAGCGCGCGGATCTCGGGGGCGATCGTCTCCGCCCGTGGCGTCTTGATGACGTAGGCCGGAGACGTGATGGCCCAACTCCCTGGCGTTGGCCCCACGAGGGGAAAGTAGACGAGGGCCCGTGGCGCCTCGCGGAAGTCGTCCTGCAACACGTCCTCGACGACGCCAATGACGGTGAACCACGTGGAGTCGCCCGCGCGCTGCACCCGCTGGCCGACGGCGTCGCGTCCGGGCCAGAGCTGGTTCGCAGCCAACTGGCTCACGACGACCGTCCCGCGGGTCGGGTCGAGGGTGGTCGCTGCGAAGACCTGGCCACTGCGGACGGAGATACCCATGGCCTTGAAATAGTCCCCTGCCGCAAACGTGAAATCGAGCCGCTTCCCGGCCTCGGCGTCTGCCGTGGCCTCCGTGCGGAAGGGCACGAGGACCGTGCCTTCATTGAGCGGGATGTTCTCCACCAACCCGACCGCCTCCACGCCGGGCAGGGCACGCAGCCGAGCCATGAAGTCCATGTCGAAGCGGGCATAGGCCTCGCCGTCGCGGAGGTGCGGACCTTCGGGCGCAATCTGGAAGGAGAAGACGTTCTCCGTGTCGTAGCCGGGATCGACGTCCCTGAGCGCCTGGAAGCTGCGTACGAGCAGGCCGGACCCGATGAGGAGCACGAGGGCGAGGGCCGTTTGCGCGACCACGAGTCCATCGCGCACCCAGCGGCGCGTTCGCGTCGAACCGCGCCCTCCTTCCCGGAGTCGCGTGAGGTCGGGCGCCGAGGCACGGGCAGCCGGGTACAGTCCGCAGATCAGCGCGGAGACCATCGCCACGAGCAGGGTGAAGCCGAGCATGCGCGCGTTCAGCCCCGCCTCGGTGATGCGGAAGATGCCCGGCGGGGCGGCCCGCACGAGCGCGGGAAGGCTCATGGCCGCGAGGAGGACCGCGACTCCCCCCGCCAGCACGGCGATCACGCCTGCTTCGGCGAGTTGGAGCCGGATGAGCTGCCCGCGCGCGGCCCCGATGGCCCGGCGGACGGCGATCTCACGCTGCCGACCCTCGGCGCGCACCAGGAAGAGGTTCGCCACGTTGGCGCACGCAATCAGCAGCACGATGCCCACGGCCCCGAAGAGCACCCACAGCGCCTGTGAGACCGATCCGAGCATCTGCGTCGCCAGCGGGCGGACGACCGCCCGGTGCTGGCCAATGAGCTTTGCATAGTTTGCCGATCCGCCGAAGCGCTCGGGGAGCTGCGCGGCCAGGCCGTTGAGCTCACGGGCGAGGGCCTCGGGAGTCGTGCCCGGGACGACGCGCGCCACGAGCGACTGGCCGAAGCGCCCGGGCGTGATGCCCTCCGACCGGATGCGGCTCGAGACCCAGAGCATCGTGCCATCGCCGGGGAACTCGAACTCCGGCCCCATGATGCCGACCACCGTGCGCATGCCTCCGAGGACGTCGAACGTCTTGCCGAGGACCGCGGAATCGCCGCCGAACCAGCTCTGCCAGAGGGCATGGCTCAACACGAACACGCGCTCCTCGTCTTCGTCCACCGGCAGGCGGCCAAGCATCGGGCGCGCGCCGAGGGTGGAGAACATCGAGTTCGTGGGCTGCGACATCCGGATCCGCTCCACGCGGTCAGGCGTGCGCAGCGTGGATGTAAACGAATTGTAGGTCGAGACGTCCTCGATGAGCTTCGATCGTTCCTTGTAGTGCACGAGGAACTCGGCCGACGGACCGAACTCCGCGGGGAAGTCGGAGCCCGGAGCCGACGCGGCGATGTGCACCAGCCGGTCGGCGTGGGCGTACGGCAGCGGGTCGAGCAGCACCGTGTCGACGACGCTGAAGATCCCGGCGTTGGCACCAATCGCGAGGCCCAGGGTTCCGGCAGTGACGAGGGTGAATCCCGGCGAGCGCCGGAGGGCACGCACGGCGTGGCGCAGGTCCCGGGTCCATTCATCGATCAGGCGTCGCATACCGCTCCTGCGTGCGGGGGCCTCGTACCGGCCGGCCCAGGTGGGATTGAAGTGCTCAGCGGCGGCTGACCTCACGAGGTCGAACGCCGTGGATATCGCGAACCAGGTGGACACTCCCGCGCCCCGACACCTTGCCTGGTGCCAGTCGTGGCGGATCGTCTCGCGCATCCCCGCGCCGAACCTCTCGCGGAACGCACGGGGAAAGAGCCGAACGAGCGACGTGAGGACGCGACTCATGGACGCCCCGGGACAACGCCCAGTCGTTTCTCCGCGGCGGCGGCGGTCTGCTTGAGTCGTCGCGCCTCGGCGATGAGCGCGCGCCGGCCGGCAGCCGTGAGGGCGTAGTAGCGCCGCGCGTGCCCGGGGTGCGGTGGCGGTTCCTCGTCGGGCTCAGCCTCATTCACGAGTCCGGCCGTGATGAGGCGGGCGATTACGCGGTACAGCGAACCCGCGCGCGGGGAGAGCGCGCCCCGGGAGTCGGAGGCAATGGTCTCGCTGAGCGCGTATCCGTAGAGCGGACCGCTCGCGAGGGCGAGCATGACGTGGTACTCGAGCGTGCTCATGGACCGTCCGTTGGGCTAAATACTCCAAAAGAGTATTTGACGACACTTGCCGTTGGCAAGCGGCATCGCAGGCGATGACTCAGCCTCTGACAGCCCGAAGCGAACTTTGGTTGCGCGGGCCGGTGGAGGTGGCCGCCACGAGGTGCCCGTTGGGGTTAAGCTTCGAGGTTCGAGCACCGGGGGAGGCCCCATGAACTGGACTGCCTACCACGACCTGACCAGCGCCGAGCATCAGGCACGATTCGTCAGCCTGTATACGCTGGGCTGGCGCATGATCACCCTCAGCGTGTACGGCGCCCGCGGCAACGAGCAGTACGCGGCGGTGTGGGTGGAGCGTGGAGGGCCCGGCTGGTCCGCCGTGCATGGCATCGACGCGGCCGGGTATCAGCTTGCATTCAACAACGCCGCCGCCAGCGGGCTTCGACCGGTGCTGTTGAGTGTCACGGGGCCGGCCAACGACCCGGTCTTTGCCGGCACCTTCGAGCAAACCTCGTTGCCCATCCCGCTGACCCGATTTGGACTCGTGCGCGGCGCCGTGACGGACCCGGCCACCATTGACCACTGGACCGACCAGGCCAGGCAGAACGGGTGGTACCCGACGAGCCTGTCGATCTATGGAAACGCCGCCGACCAGCGCTACGCCGGGATCTGGGAAGTGAACGGCGAGGGCGTCTGCTGGACTACAGAAGGCCTGCAAGACACGGCCGTCGGATACCAGGCGCGATTCGATGCACTGGCGCCCACGAGCGTGCGGCCAGCGCACGTGGCGGTGTCGGCCGACGGCGGCCTGTTCGCGTCGATCTTCCGGGACGACCAGCTCGATGGCTGGGTGGCCATCCACAATCGCAACAGCGCCGGCTACCAGCAGGAGTTCAACACGCTGACGACGCAGGGCTTGATGCCCGTCATGGTGCAGGCCGGTGGCGCGGGATCGGGAGCCCGCTTCGCCGCGGTGTTCGCCAGGAGCGACGCTCGTGAGGCACTGTCATGGCGCACGCCAACGGGCCCCGTGACGGTCACCGCCATCGACGACGCGATGCGCCTGAAAATGCAGCGACACCGCATCCGAGGCGCATCGCTCGCCCTCGTGCAGGACGGGCGACTGGTGTACGCGCGTGGCTACACCTTCGCGGAGGCGAACTATCCAACGGTTCAGCCGACGACATTCTTCCGCCAGGCCAGCGTGAGCAAGACGATCGTCGCGCTGGCGGCCCATCGGCTCATCCAGGATGGCCGGCTCGCGCTGAACACCACCGTGCAGGGCATCCTCGGCCTGACGCGCCCCGACGGAAGTGCAGCACCCGCGAGCTTCAATCAGGTGACCGTTCAGCACCTGCTCGAACACACGAGCGGCCTTCCCACCAATCCGTACTCGGTCGAACCGAGCGTCGCGAGCGCCTTTGGTGTCGCGCTTCCCGTGGACGGGGCGATGACCGATCGCTACATGCTGACCCTCCCCGCCAATGCGCCACCCGCCATGGCTGCGTACAACAACTGGGGATACTTCCTGCTCGGTCACGTGGTGCAGGCAGTGACGGGGACCACGAGCCTCGTGGCCGCCCTCGACGCCCTGCTCTTCCGGCAACTCGGAATTACGCGCATTCGTCAGGCGCGCACTCGCATCGAGGACCAGCCAGCCGACGAAGTCCGCTACCACGGGACGACGCTCGACATCGGCCCGAGCGTGGTCGAACCGGACCGCCGACTTCGCGGCACGGGATACGGCGGTTGGTGGAATCTCGAGCGCGATGACGCCGGCGGTGGACTCACCGGCGCAACGGTCGATGTTGCGCGACTCCTTGCGATGCTCGATGTCCGCACGGGCAATCCGGTGTTCACCCCCGCCGCGATCGGCAACCTGTTCACGCTGGGGGCTGCGGGCGGGGGACATGGCTTCGACTTTGCCGCTGTGCACGATGCGGCGGCGGGCCGCTACTATGGAATGAAGGGTGGGAGCATCCCCGAGAGCAACCAGAACTGCGTGCGCTACATGACCGGGGACATCTCGATGGTGCTGTGCTGGAACCGCCATGGCATCGGGGAGGGGAGCGCCGGGGACAGTTGGTGGTATGCGGACTTCCCCGCAGTGCTCAACGAGGCGCGAGCGCATGCGTGGGGAGCGGGGGACCTGTTTCCCGCTTTTGGCATGCCGTCGTTTGGCGCGAGACAGGGGTGCTTGTCGTTGCTGACCGCCGGGTGGAGAGTTCCGGCGGGCAACCGAGACCCCGACATGCGGCGGGGGCCAGGCTCGGGTTAGGCGGGTCATTCCCCCCGGCGAAACTTCCCCCGGGAGCCCGCCGTACCAGTCGCGGTGCCGACCTCCTCGACGTGCATAACCCGCGCACTGCGCTCATGACCACGCGCACCCTTTTCAAGGGCGCCGCGCTGCGATCGGCGCTGGTCGGCGCCGCTGCCATGGCGCTCCTCGCCTGCCATCCGAAGAACGAGGAGGCCAGGCAACTGCAGGGCACCTGCGAGGGTGGCGACGCCAAGGCATGCACGCAGCTCGCGGGCAGGCTCCTCAAGGGAGAGTACATCCTCAAGGACGAACCCCGCGCCGCCGTCCTGTTCCAGCGCGGATGCGACGGACAG
Source organism: Gemmatimonadaceae bacterium (assembly GCA_014379705.1). GTDB lineage: Bacteria > Gemmatimonadota > Gemmatimonadetes > Gemmatimonadales > Gemmatimonadaceae > RBC101. Next base: position 9,301 of record JACMLI010000075.1, on the reverse strand, counting down.
GTCGCGGATGGATGCGCGAGCCTTGGCTCCCTGTACTTCGCCGGGCGAGGGGTCAAGCGCGACTCGGTGCGCGCAACCACCCTCTTCCGTCAAGGTTGCGACGGCGGCGGCCTCGAAGGGTGTGCGCAGCTCGGCGTGCTTCATCGAAAGGGCACCGGGGGCATGCCACGCGACCCGGAGCGAGCGGCCGCACTGTTCACCCAGGCGTGCGATGGCGGCAACCTCTCGGGGTGCGCCCATTTTGCGTCCCTTCTCGCGACCGGAGAAGGCGTGGCGCAGGACGCCGCCCGCGCCGCCGAACTCTCGAAGAAGTCATGCGACGGCAAGGTGTTCCTCGGTTGCCTCGAACTCGGTCGCTTGCACGCGGCTGGCGCGGGCGTCGCGCGCAACGACTCCCTCGCGGCACACCTCTATGGCCAGGCCTGCGACGGCAACGAATCTCGCGGATGCTTCCATCTCGCCGCCCTTCATGAGACGGGGCTTGGCGTGACGCAGGATTTCGGGCGCGCGGCGACGCTGTATCGCCAGGCGTGCGACCAGCGTGATGGAGAGTCGTGCTTCCGCCTCGCGTCGATGTACGAGAAGGGGTTGGGCGTGCGACGCGACACGGACCGTGCCACCGCGATGACGCGTCGCGCCTGCGATTCCGGATACACGCCTGCCTGTCCCAAGCCCAAGGCAACCTGATGCAGCCCGGCGCACAGCCACTGCTCGCCGCCGAGCACCTCACCAAGGAATACCGCAACGTCGTCGCACTCAATGATGTGAGTTTCAACATCTTCGACGGCATTACGGGTATCCTCGGCGAAAACGGCGCGGGCAAGAGCACGGCGATCAAGATCTTCATGGGCCTCATGCGTCCGACGTCGGGATCGGCGAAGGTCCTCGGCGAGGACGCGTTCGCGAGTGTCGACGTGCGCAGTCGCCTGGGATACATGCCCGAGCACGACTGCCTGCCGAGTCAGGTGAGCGCAGCGGAGTTCCTGACGCACATGGCGGAAGTGAGCGGGTTGCCGCCGGGGGCCGCGCGCACGCGCGCCGCCGACACGCTGCGTCATACGGGGCTCTTCGAAGAGCGCTACCGCGCCATTGGTGGCTACTCCACGGGCATGAAGCAGCGCGTGAAGCTCGGCCAGGCCCTGGTGCACGACCCCGCATTCGTCTTCCTCGACGAGCCAACGGCGGGGCTCGATCCCCTCGGTCGCGAGGAGATGCTCACGCTGATCCGGAAGACGCACCGCGAGTTCGGCATCAGCGTGCTGCTCTCGTCGCACCTCATGGCCGACGTCGAGCGCACGTGCGACCGGATCATCGTGCTGCAAGGTGGACGCGTGGTGCACAGCGGCGAGGTCGGGCAGTTCACGAAGGAAACCGAGAGGGTGTTCATCGAGGTGGACTCGAACCGCGAAGGGCTGATCGTGTCCCTCGAACGGCGCGGCGTGGTCGTGACGCCGGAAGGCACCGGGCTCACGATCGAGGGGTCCGATGAATCCGTGTACGACCAGGTGCGCGACGCGCTCGTGGAATCGCAGGCGCCCTTGCGACGCCTGGCCCCACGACGGCGTGCGCTGACCGAACTCTTCGAGCGGGAATCGGCATGACGGGCACCGTCTTCGACATCGGCTACAGGAGCTACACGGGAGGGCGCGAGGGACGCGCGCGAGGGCGGCGGGCAGTCTTCAAGGATGGCGTGCGGACGGCGCTGGGCCTGGGTCGTGGCGCGCGCGCGAAGATCCTTCCGTGGATCTTCATCGGCGTGCTGTCGGCCATCGCGTTGGTGATGGCCATGGTCGCCGGCGCGGTGGATCGCATTGCGGGTCCGGGAGGCGCGCGCCAGATGGAGCTTCCCTCCCACGGAGACTACTACGGGATTGCTGCCTCTCTCGTATTCGTGTTCGGCGCGATCGTTGCCCCGGAGCTGCTGTGTCGCGATCGACGCGAAGGGGTGATCAACCTCTACCTCGTCCGACCCCTCACGGGATCGGACTATGTCGTCTCGCGGTGGAGTGCGTTCTTCGTCGTGATGCTGGCATCCGTGTGGCTTCCACAGTTCATCCTGTTCGCTGGGCTGTGCGGTGGTGACGCGGAGCCGGTGACGTACTTCCTGGCGCACTGGCTCGACATCCCGCGCTTCCTGCTCGCGGGTCTGGCGATGACCTTGTTCGTTACCTCGCTCGCGCTGCTCACCGCGTCGTTCACCACGCGGCGTGCCTACGCCGCGGTGTTCCTCGTCGGGCTGTTCGTGATCTCCACGCCGTTCACCGTCGGGCTGTCGGAAGAGATCGGGGGCAAGGCCGGGCAGTGGATCTCGATGTTCACGCTCAGCAACATCCCGGTGCACGTGAACGACGTGATCTTCGGCGAAGTGAGCGAACTCACCGAGGACGCCCCAGCGCGCCTCCTTCCTCCGGCGGTGCTCGTGGGATGGTATCTCGCGTGGACGCTCATCCCCGCCGTCGTCCTGTGGTGGCGCTACCGCCGGCTCACGCCGTGAGCACGGTTTCCACTCCGGTCATTCGCGTGGACGGCGTCTCCCGCTGGTTCGGGAGTGTCGTGGCGGTCAGTGACGTCACGTTTGACATCGGTCCCGGCATCACGGGGCTGCTCGGGCCCAACGGGGCAGGCAAGACCACGCTCCTGCGCATGATGACGGGACTCGCGGCGACGTCGAGTGGCAAGATCACGGTGTTCGGCCAGCACGTGCGGGACAATCCGCCGCTCTATCGCCGGCTCGGCGTGATGTCGGAGCACGAAACGGTCTACGGCTTCATGACGGGGCGAGAGTTCGTGAGCATGATGGGGCGGCTGCGTGGCGTGGAACTCCTCGACAACGCGGTGGACCATGCCATTGAGCTGGTCGACATGGCAGATGCGCAGCACCGGCCACTGGACACGTATTCGCGTGGCATGCGGCAGCGCATGCGGCTCGCCGCCACGCTCGTCCACGGGCCGGACATCCTCTTCCTCGACGAGCCCCTCAACGGCGCCGATCCCCGGCAGCGCGTGCACTTCAAGCGGCTGCTGCAGCAACTCGCGGCGGCGGGCAAGACGATCGTGTTGTCCTCGCACATCCTGGAGGAAGTCGAGGAGCTCGCCGAGACCGTGCTGTTGATCGTGAACGGGAAGCTGGCGGCGTCGGGGGGGTTTCGCGCGATCCGCGCGGCGCTGAACCAGCGTCCATATCACGTCAGGGTTGTCTGCGACGATCCGCGTCGGCTCGCGGCGGGCATCGTCAGGCTGCCTTCTGTAGACGCCGTGCACATGGATCCCGATGGGGCACTCGTGGTGTTGAGCCGGAACGTGACCGACCTGCAGGTCGAGCTGCCCAGGCTCGCGCAGGCCGCGGCGATCCGCCTGCGGCGCGTGGAACCGATGGACGACTCGCTGGAAAGCGTGTTCGGCTACCTGGTGGAGGGTTAGCGCATGGGTGAGGTCTATCGCCTGACGCTGCGCCAGCTCTCCGGCCGCTGGCGCCTCATCATGATGACGTTGCTCTCGTCGCTGCCGGTGATTGTCGCCGTGCTGATGTTGCGATCGAGCAGCGCCCCATCGGTCTGGGAGTTCGAGTCCGCCGTCCTGAGCGCGATGCTCAATGGTGCAATCGCGCCGCTGGTCGTCCTGGCCATTTCGGCGGCGGCGTTCTCGAACGAAGTGGAGGATCGCACGCTGGCGAACCTCACGCTGGCACCGATTCCGCGTTGGAAGATTGCCGTGCCCAAGCTGCTGGCGACCATATCGCTCGCGGCGCCGTTCATCGCGGTCAGCGCGTTCCTCACCGCACACGTGGCGTTCCTGGGAGACACGCAGGCGACGATCGCCATCACGGTGTCTTCGATGGTCGGCGTTGCGCTGTACGCGTCGGCGTTCGTGTGGCTCGGGCTCGTGACGACGCAGGCGATCGGGATCGGGCTGCTCTACATCGTGCTGTGGGAAGGGTTCTTCTCCGGCTTCGTCTCCGGCGTGCGGCTGCTCAGCATCCGCCACTACGCGATCGCGCTGATGCACGGGTTGGACGAGCGGCGTTTCGCGCCGGTCAGTCATCCTCCGCTCGCGATCGCCATCGGCCTCTCGGTCCTCGTGCTCGGTGGCTTTCTCCTGCTGGCGATTCGGCGCCTGCGACGGATGGACGTGCCTTGAGGACTCGTGGGCTAGTGGGCTAGTGGGCTAGTGGGCTAGTGGACGAGATAGACGAGATGGACGAGATGGACGAGATGGTTCAACGTCTCGTTCGATGAACCTCTTGGGGTACAGTCCACTATCTCGTCCATCTCGTCCATCTCGTCCATCTCGTCTACTTCTGCACGACCAAGGCCGTCACCATGCCGAACATCCCGTGGTCTGATTCGGCGTGCGGCAGGATGTGGCAATGGAAGGCCCAGGTTCCCGGGTTGTTGCAGTTCACGATCACGTCCCAGCGCTCCCCAGGCGCGACGTTGAGCGTGTCGCACTTCCAGGGGGCGGGCTGCATCCAGCCGTCCTTCGCAATCACGGTCATGTGCATCCCGTGCAGGTGCATGGGGTGGATCATCATCCCTTCGTTCATGAAGCGGATGCGCACCTTCTGTCCGAGCTTCGCGACGATCGGCTCGGTCGCGGGAAAGCCCTTCCCGTTGAGCGTGTAGCCGTGCATCCCGTCATTCAGGATCATCACGTGGTCGACATCACAGCGTTCAATGGCGGCTGGGCGGCGCGGTGCCACGATGATCGCGCCGAGCAGGCCGAGGCCGACCTGCTTGGCCGCGTTGTGGTGGGAGTGGTACATGTGTGAGCCGTGGTTGCCCATCGGCACCGTGAAGTCGTACGTGAAGGTCTCGCCCGGCTTGATCGGCGGCTGCGTGATGAACGGTACGCCGTCCTGGTCGTTAGGCAGCTCGAGCCCGTGGAAGTGCACGGCCGTCGACTCCTCGAGGCGGTTGGTCACCTTCACGCGCACGCGATCGCCTTCCTTCACGCGGATCTGCGGTCCCGGCACCTGTCCGTTGTACGCCCATGCGGTGACGCGCTTCCCCGGTTCGGTCTCCCATTGCAGCACCGAACACTCGAGATCGTAGCACTTCACGTTCCCTTCCATGCGCGGCTCGAAGAGGACGTTTCCCTTCCCTTCTGTCTTTGCGGGGAAGGCCTTGATCCCGGCCTCGTGCAGGCGATCCATCTCCTCGGCTTTCGCCGTCGCGGTCACCGCCGCCGGATGGGGCGCCATGGTGCCGCCTCCGTGGTCGCTATCACTCGGGGCCGTGGCCTTGACGGTCTGTGCCTCGGGGGCCTTGGCACAGGCAACGAGCGTTCCAGCGGCGAGCGCACTCAGCGCGCCCGTACGAAGAAAGGCGCGGCGTGATGGGACCTGGGGCGGGACTTCAATCGGACTGAGCGTCGTTGTAGACACCGTTGGTTCCTCGTGATGTCGGGCGATGGGTATCTCCTGTCCCGGGGAGTCTCGGCGAAACCGGACCCGCGTTGTGTCGGGGACGACGCTGGACGTGGGTGAGGAGTTCCCTGACACGCCCGGGCAGGGACGTACGAACCGAAGCGTGTGCGTTTCGTCGTGCGATCGTCGCACGTTCGACACGTGACCTCGCGGGGCGTCGTGACGTTAGAGACCCATCATGCGCGCCTCACCGTGGGTCACTCGTTCACTGCTTGCACCGGGGTCACACTTGATGAAGAACCGAAATGCACTGGGATGGTCGCTGGCCGCGGGGGCGGGGCTTCTCGCCGTCGCATGCGCACCGGATGCGCCAATGACACCGCAGAACACCGCTCCTGAGTACACGGAGAACGGCATTGCGCTCGACTTGATCCCGCCGGGACAGTCCATCCCCTTCCAGGCGCTCGCCACGTCGGCGGCATGCGTGGCCGGCGGCACCGGCCAGCAGATTCAGCTTCCCCCGGGTTACGTCTATACGACCGTTGCCAGCGAAGGCCCGGGCTTCACCGATCTCGCCGACATGCACACGGTCAACGAGACCGGTGAGCGAAGGGGTCGCTACCTCTACCGCACGCACGAAACGGGAAGCAACTCCGCCGTCTCGGAGACCGACCTCGTGACGGGCGTAACGCGCATCGTTGCCCAGCGGGCGGACTGGGAGCGCTTCGACGGCATCGTCTGGACGCCATGGGGCACGATCCTCGCCGCAGAGGAAGTCACCGTTCCGTCCTTCCCAGATCCGAACGTGCCGCAGGCTCAGGCCGGACTCGTCTACGAGATCAATCCACAGACCGGCGCCGCCGTGGCGCGTCCGGCCCTCGGGGCGCGTGCACATGAAGGCCTGCGCTTTGACAAGCAGGGCAACGTGTACGGAATCTCCGAGACCACGCCGGGCTACATCTACAAGTTTGTCCCGGACACGAAGGGCGACCTCTCCTCGGGCCAGTCGTATGCGCTCAAGCTCACGAACGACGTGGGTGATCGCACGGGAACGGGAGTCTGGGTGGCACTCGATCGCAGTGCCATGGAGGTCAACTCCGTCGCCGAAGCCACGGCGAAGGGCGCGACGGGTTACGGACGTCCGGAAGACATCGAGATCGGTACGTCCACCGGGACGGATGGTCGCGGTGACGAAATCCTGTACGCCGCGATCACGAGCGAGGATCGCGTGATCGCCATCGACCTCAAGAAGCGTAACCAGGTGGAGCTGAGCGTAACCGATTACGTGCGCGATGGCGTCAACGCACCGACCGACTTTGACGCGCCCGACAACCTTGCGCTCGACAACTCCGGCAACCTGTACATCACCGAGGATCCGGGTGGATCGTTTCCGAGCAAGACGCTCGGCGACGACGTCTGGTTTGCGCCGTGGAACCCGCAGTCGGGCGCGCGGTCGCTCCCCGCGGTGCGCTTCCTCTCCATCACCGACTGCAATGCTGAGCCCTCGGGTGTCTACATGAGCATCAGCAGCAAGACGCTCTTCGTGAACCTCCAGCATCGCGGCGCCGACGGTGCCGACCTCTCGGTTGCGATCCAGCGACTTGCCGAGGTGAGCTTCAACGTCGGGACGCAGGACTGAACCAGGCCACGTTGCGGAACACAGCGGGGGCGTCGCGCGAAGCGGCGCCCCCGTCGTGCGTTGCAAGACTTTTACCGATCGCGGACGCAACCGGGGGATGTCGCCGTGACATTGTCACGATGTCGAAGTCACTTGCCGCCTCGCGCCCGGTCATGTCCTTGAACATGCCTGTCTGTCTCGGCGCCCTCTCGCTGCTCCTGCTGGCATCATGCCGCACCGCTGAACCTTCGCCTGCCTCGGCTCCAGCGCAGCAGCTATTCGTCGCGGGGCTCGACACGCTCGGGACGTCCCTCGAACGGCTCGAGGTCGCACTTGCCGGCCAGGTGGATACCGCGGACGCGATCCGGGTCTTTCGTGAGGCGCGACGCGCGTTCAAGCGTGTGGAGGGGCTGTTGACCTACTACATCCCGATCTCGACCGCGGAGATCAACGGCCCACGCCTCGAGCCAGACGACGACGATCCGGCGCCGCCTGTGAAGTCGGCCCCGATCGGCTTCCAGGTCATCGAGGGCGCGTTGTTCGACGGCTCGGTGCCCATGGACAGCGCCCGCGTCGAGATGCGCCGCATGCGCCGGATCTTCCTCCTCCTGCGCGGCGTCGCCTCGACGAATCCCATCCTTCCTAACGCGGCGCCCGACGCCGCCCGCCTGCAGCTCGCGCGCGTGACGACGCTCGGACTCGCGGGCATCGACGCCGATCCATCGGGGGACGCCATCGTCGAGGCGGCGTACGCCCTCGAGGGCGTGCGTGACCTCCTCCTCACCGTACTCGCCGACCCGGCCCGACGAGCGAGCGTGGAGTCGCACTTCGGACAGGCCATCACCGAGTTGCGGGCGCATCCCAACTTCGCAGACTTCGACCGTCTGCATTTTATCGTTGGCCCAGCCACGCAGGCCGGACGGCTGCTGTCAGAGCTCCAATCGACCCTTGGAGCCCCCGAGCCAGGCGTCCGACGGTTCTGGCGCGAGAGTGCTGGCACCCCGTTCGAGGCTGGCGCTTTCTCCACACAGGCGTTTCCGCCGGCGCACGCGCGCACGCCCTCCCCGGCCCTCGAGGCCATCGGCCAGCGACTCTTCTTCGACCCGTCCCTCTCCGGCCCGCGCACCCGTTCCTGCGCGTCGTGTCACCAGCCGGCACGGGCGTTCACCGACGGACGCGCCCGCGCCGAGCCGATGCCGGGCCCTCAGCGCACGCCGCTCCGTAACACGCCCACGCTGCTCAACGTCGGCATGCAACCGGCATTCTTCGCCGACGATCGCGCGCTTTCGCTCGAGAACCAGGTGGGCGTGGTGCTGGCGAGTCCGGCCGAGATGGGAAGCTCGGCCGACACGGCTGCCACTCGCGTGCAAGCGGACTCCTCCTACCGCGCCGCGTTCGCCGCGGCGATGCCGGATCGTGGAGACAGCGCTATTACCGGGCTCGAGATACGGCAAGCGCTCGCCGCGCACCTCCGGACGCTCAATGCCATGGACTCTCGCTTCGACCGCGCCGTCCGCGGCGACACGCTCGCAATGACCGACGGCGAGCGGCGCGGGCTGACCGTGTTCCTCGGCCGGGCGAAGTGCGGGACGTGCCACTTCATGCCGCTGTTCAACGGCGTCACGCCCCCGTTCTATCGCACGTCGGAGGCGGAGATCATCGGCGTCCCCGCGACGGCCAACCTCGACCGCACCACGCTCGACCCCGACGTCGGCCGTTCGAACGTCGAGGACAACCTGATCAATCGCTTTGCCTTCAAGGTGACGAGCTTGCGGAACGTCGCGCTCACGGCGCCCTACATGCACAATGGCGTGTTCCGGACGCTCGAGGAGGTCATCGAGTTCTACGATCGCGGGGGCGGCGTGGGTATCGGGCTCACCTTGCCATACCAGACGCTGCCGTCCGCGCCGCTCAAGCTCACCGCTGACGAGAAGAAGGACCTGATCGCCTTCCTCGGCGCACTCACCGACACGATCCCGAAACGGTGAACGCCTACTTGCCTGAGACGCCCGAGCGGTAGAGCGAGGAAAACTCTTCCTTGAGCCCGGCGAGCTTGGGAAGGTCGTTGAAGATGATGTACGGCTGCGTTCGGTGCGCTTCGAGGTAGTTCTGGTGGTAGGCCTCGGCGACGTGGAACACGGAGTAGGGCTCGACCTGCGTCTCGATCGGCTTGGTATACGCGCGCGACTTCGTGAGCTGTGCGATGTACGCCTCGACGACCTGCTTCTGCTCTGCGGACGTGTAGAGCACCATCGAGCGGTACTGGGTGCCGACATCGGGGCCCTGGCGATTGAGCTAAGTTGGATCGTGGGCCACCG
>JACMLI010000566.1 GCA_014379705.1 Gemmatimonadaceae bacterium | reverse complement strand
GCCCCACACCCCCGCCCCAACTGCTCCACCAGCGTCCGCGCCGGGTCCACCGCAGCGGCTCGCCGAGCAGGCAGGGAGCACGCGAGCATCGCCGCCGCAGCCAGCACCGCCGTCGCCCCCGCCAGCACCAACGGGTCCGAGCCCGTCACCCCGTACAGGAGCGACTCGAGCGCCCGCGAGGCCAGCAGCCCTCCCCCGAGCCCGATCACCGCCCCGATCCCGGCGATCACCGAGCCCTGTCGCATCACCATCATCAGGATCTCGCGCTGCGAGGCGCCGAGCGCCATGCGCGTCCCGATCTCGCGCGAGCGCTGTCGCACCACGTAGGACATCACGGCGAAGATCCCCACGGCGGCAAGTCCAAGCGCCGCGGCGGCAAAGACCATCAGGAGCAGCAGGACGAGTCGCGTCACGCGCACCGACTCCGCCGCCACCGCTCCCAGGGTTCGCGTCTGCAGGAACACCGTGCGCGGTTCGATGTCCTTGATCGCCCGCTGCAACGCCGCGGCGGACGCGTCGGGATCCCCCGCCGTTCGGATGAAGAAGGTGGTCTGCGTCTGCGGACTTTGCTCGAATGGGAAATACATGTCGGCGCGCGGTTCCTCATTGAGAGCCGCGCGACGGATGCTCCCCACCACGCCCACGATCTCCGCCGCAGTGTTCTCTCCGACCCTGACTTGCCGGCCGATCGCAGACTCACCGGCGAAATGCTGCCTTGCGAGGGCGTCGCTGATGATCACCACGGGTGGACTGCCCGGACGATCGATCTGTGGGTCGAACAGGCGCCCCGAGATCAGGGGGATCTGCAGCGCCGTGAAGTAGCCCCGCGACGACGCTTGCCACCCGACTTCAGGGGCCCGCTCTCCGGGCGGCACGGGGCGCTCGACGCGCTCGAGGCCCACTGTCCAGTTGTTCCCGGTAAGGGGCGTGACGGCCGCGACGCCCACCTGTTCTACGCCAGGCTGGGATTGCACCGCGGAGAACACACGCGCGAAGAGCGCTTCGCGCGCGTTCCCCTCCGGGTATCGCTCAGCCGGGAACGTCACATCCATTGTCAGCACGTTTTCCGGCGTGAAGCCGGGGTTCACGCCCACGAGGGCCGCGAAGCTCCGCAGGATCAACCCCGCCCCGACAAGCAGCACGAGGGCAAACGCAATTTCAGCCACCACGAGCGACGATGTTGCCCGGCGCGCGAGTGCACTCATGCTCGCCCGCCCCGCCGTGAGCAGGTCGCTGGCCCCGCCCTCGGCGCGCACCGTGAGCGATGCCACGACGCTGAAGACGAGCGCGGCGACGATCGTGAGCCCAACTCCGAACAGCAGCACGACGCCGTTGAGCCGCACCTCCGAGAGCCCGGGGATGGTGTTGGCGCCGGGCATGAGCGTCACCAGGGCACGCGCGCCCAGGACAGCGACGCCGACACCAACCACGCTCGCCACCGACGACAGCACGAGGCTCTCGGCGAGGAGCTGGAGCATGAGGCGCCCGCGTCGCGCGCCAAGCGCGAGGCGCACCGCCATCTCGCGACGACGCGCGAGCGCGCGGGCGAGGATCAGGTTGGAGACATTGGTGCACGCGATCAGCAGGACGACGGCGACGGCACCGAGGAGGAGCAGCAGCGCTGTGCGCGTGTTGCCGACGAATGCGTCACGCAGCGGCACGGCGAAGTACGTCGAGGCCGCGTTGAACTGCGGGAACTCCACCTCGAGCTGCTTCGAGATGCTGCCAAGGGCATTCGTCGCACCGTCCACGGTGGTCCCGGGAGCGAGGCGCGCCACGGCGAACGTCCAGCCGTTCTTGCGACCCGCGGGGGCGGTGGTCGGCATCACCTGCGCGAAGACGGCTTCGGTCGTGCTTCCCGGGGGAAAGGAGAATCCCGCGGGCGTTATGCCGATCACCTCGCGACGCGTCTGGTTGACCTGGATCGTGCGCCCGATGATTGCCGGGTCGCCGGCAAAGCGTCGTTGCCAGGCGTCGTGACTGAGCAGCATGACCGGGGCGGCTCCCTCGCGGGTGTCCTCGGGGCGCAGGCCGCGCCCGATTTCGGGCACGACGGCCATCGCGTCCCATGAGCCCGCGGTCAGCCAGAGTCCGGAGATGCGCCACGGCTCCCCTTCCTCGAAGATCGTCGCCTGCCCCGAGTTCCACGAGCCGAAGGCGCTGAACGCCGACTGCCGTGCGGCAAGGTCGACGTAGTCCCCCATCGCAATGAACTCCTTGGTGATGCCCGTGCGCTGGTCGCGATGATTGAGGATCACCAGCTCCTCGGCGTTCCGGTACGGCAACGGTCGCAGGAGCACCGCCTCGACGACGGCAAAGACGGCGAGGTTGGCCCCGAGGCCAAGCGCGAGCGTGAGGACGGCGGCGGCCGTGAAGCCCGGTTCGCGTACGAGGCGTCGGAAGGCGTGCCGGAGGTGATAGAGGATCACGGCGGAACTCTCCTGGGTCGGCGGAGGGGCGATGACGCGCGGAAGCGCGGGACGGCGATGGAACCCCGTGATCACGAGGCGCCAGCAATCCAGGTAGAGCAGGAGCACGCGCAGTACGTGACGAAGCTCCGACGCGTGACGGCCTTCGACGCGTCGCCGGACATGCGCAGCGTGGAGATCGCACCACGCCGGCTCGAACGCGTCGCGGGCGATCCACGCCGGCAGCGCCCGGGCGAGCCATCGGGCGAACCGGGCGTCAGGCATTGGACAACCGCGGACGTGCAGGCACACGGCCGACCGAGGCGTAGAACTCGCGCGCGTGCTGGCAGGCGCGCGCGCCGCGCGGCGTGACGCGGTAGTGCCGTTCGGTGACAGCCTGGTCGCCGACGCGCACCTGCTCGTACCACCCTTCGACGAGGCCGTCGCGTTCGAGCCGGGCCATGAGCTGGTAAAAGGCGGCGGCGCTGCTCCTGACGCCCCAGTCGAGGGCGGCATCGCGTATCGCCCGTCCGGCCTGGTCCCCGGTGGCGAGGACGCCGAGGGCGAGGAACTGCAGGTGTGAAACTGCGGGTAGGGCTTTGCTGGGCGACATAAGGTCACATTGGGTACGACCTTTCGGACACCGCCGACGCCAGGGGGGTTTCCTCGGGCGAGGATGGAAGCGCGGAATGAGCGAGATGGCAGATGGCAGTTGGCAGACAGGCGTCCCGCATTGCCTGAAAACCAAAAACGCCCCCGGGATTGCTCCCGGGAGGCGTTCTCGGTTCCCCAGCACGAGGGCGGAAGGGAACGAAGTTCTTTATGAGTTCAGCGTCAGGCGCCCGCCTTCTTCCGATCTACCATCCGCCACCAGCCAACCCGCGTCGGCCTGGATGCTCTTTCGTAAGGTCATGCGACTTACGCGAGAAGTCGTTACAACCTGAGCCCGCTTCGTCACAACTTCGCTTGAGTCAAGAACTGTACGTTACCAGCGCCCGATGCGTGCACGTCGATACTGGACGAGATGGGGAACGTCGTCCTCATCGACCGCAGTGCCGGTAACCCAAGCACCGCATGCGTCAGTGACGCGGTGCAACGCGAGCGGCCGTAAGCACGCACTTCCTTTGCGCGAAGCATGTTCGCATGCGATGGGCGCGGCGTACGCTCCCTTGAGCAGGCTCCGGAAAACAGCGTGTCGTGCGCCATGCCTGGCCGACAGCGCCGGACGTCCGGCGCTCAAGTGCGCAGAGCGTGGACCGATACTGACAGCACGATACTG
>JACMLI010000074.1 GCA_014379705.1 Gemmatimonadaceae bacterium | reverse complement strand
CGTCCTGCCACCGCATCGTCCCGAGCGCGCGATCGCGCTGCGCGGCGCGCACGGCCTGCCAGAGCAGGACGCCCATCACGATGAGCGACGTCCCGATCAGGGGCGGCGCCCGCAACGTGCTTTCCGCAGCCTCGGCGAGGAGCAAGCCGTTGATCGCCGCGGGAACCGTGGCGAAGGCGATGAACACCGCGCGGCGTTCTTCATCGGTGCGAACCGCGCGGTGCCGCACGACGCTCCACGCCGACAGTGCGAGCGCGACCCATTCGCGGCGGAAGAACCAGACGAGTGCCACGAGCGTCCCGAGGTGCAGCGCCACGTCGAACGCGAGGCCGGGATCCTCCCAGCCGAGCACCCACGGCGCGAGTGCGAGGTGCGCGCTCGAACTGATCGGCAGGAACTCGGCCAGGCCCTGCACTAGGCCAAGGACCAGTGCCTGGAACACCGTCATGCGGGCGCGCCACCAGGCGCCACGAGGGGAGCCTTCGCACCGAGGGCGCGCGCATACAGGTCTTCGTACTGCAGGACGATCGCGTCCTGGCCGAAGCGCTCGCGGGCATCGCGCGCCGCAAGCGTGGAGAACGCCTGCCACCTGGCCTCGTCTCGCAGGAGAGCGATGCCCCCCTGCGCCATCGCTTCCACGTCACCCACATCACGGAGCACGCCGGTCTCACCATCGCGCACCACCTCGGGCAAGCCGCCGGTGCGACATCCCACCACGGGAACCCCCGACGCCAGGGCCTCGAGCGCGCTCAACCCGAAAGACTCCTTCTCCGACGGGAGCAGGAACAGGTCGGCGCTGGCCAGGAGCGGAGCGACGGAGTCGATCTTCCCGAGGAAGTGCATCTGGTCGGTGATGCCGAGCAGCCGTGCTTCGTCCTCGGCTTCTGAACGTTCGGGGCCATCGCCGACCATCACCAGCACGGAGGGAACCTCCTGCTCGATCCCCGCAAAGATCCTCACGACGTCGCGCACGCGCTTCACGGGTCGGAAGTTCGAGATATGCATGACAACGCGCTTGCCGGCCATCTGGTCCCGCAGCAGCGGGGTATACCGCATGCGGTTGTAGACCCGCGGGTCCACGAAGTTGTGGATGACCTCCACCTCACACCCGGCGCACCCGAAGGCAAAGAACGTCTCGTCGCGCAGGTACTGCGAGACCGCCGTGATCCGGTCGGACTTCTCGATCGAGAACTTCGTGATGGCGTGGAAGGAGCGGTCCTGGCCGACGATCGTGATGTCGGTGCCGTGCAGCGTCGTGATGACCGTGACGTCGTGCCCGTTCTCGCGCAGCATCTCGCGCGCGATCCAGGCGCTCGTCGCGTGCGGAATGGCGTAGTGCACGTGGAGCAGGTCGAGCCCGTGCGAGCGCACCACTTCGTGCATTCGCACGGCGAGCGCGAGATCGTAGGGAGGATATTCGAACAGCGGGTAGCGTCCGACATCGACCTCGTGAAAGAACACGCCCGGCAGGAACGACGGCAGCCGGAAGGGCTGCGCGTACGTGATGAAGTGCACCTCGTGCCCGCGCTGGGCGAGCGCGATGCCGAGTTCCGTCGCCATCGCGCCGGAACCGCCGTACGTGGGATAACAGGTGATGCCGATCTTCACGTGTGCTCCTGCGCGCGCCACCACTGCTGCACGCGGTCGTTGGAATCCGCTTCGTCGGGTGCCACGCGGGTCACGGACGCGGCATCCAGCTGGTGCCGGAACCATGTGCGCTGTCGCTTGGCGTACTGCCTCGTCCGAATGACAACCCGTTCATGTGCCGCCTCGAGGGTGAGCCCGCCGCGGACGACCTGACGAACCGCATCATAGCCGGTTGCGTTCCACGCCGGGGCCTCTTCGGGGACGCTCGTGACAAGATTGCGTACTTCCTCCACCCACCCCGCCGCGAGCATCGCATCCGTGCGGGCCGCGAGGCGTGCGGCGAGCGACGGACCGGGATCGACGATGAGGTACGCCGGCGTGAAGCGGGTCTCACGCGGGACGCGAGCGTGCCATGACGTGATGGTCTCACCCGTAAGGCGCACCATCTCGATGGCACGCAGCAGCTGGGTCCGGCCCAGGTGGGCCCGGGCGGGATCCACGGCCTTTACTTCCTGCCGCAGGTCCTCGGTGTCGCGCTCGGCGAGTTCGCGCCCCAGGACCGCCCGCGCCTGAGCGTCGAGGGGGGGCTCCTTGAAGAGCGGATCGAACAGTGCCCGGAGGTAGAGGCCCGTGCCTCCAACGACGAGCGGGATGCGGCCGACCGCGCGCGCCGCATCGATCGCCACGGTGGCCGCATCGGCCCAGCGTGCCGCGCTGATGCGCTCCGCCGGGTCGACCATGTCGATGAGGGCATGCGGCACCGCAGCACGCTCGGCGGGCGTCGGCTTGGCAGTGCCGATGTCGAAATGCCGGTACACCTGCCGCGAGTCCGCACTGATGATCGTCACCGGGGCCGACGCCGCCAGGCGCATCGCGACCGCGGACTTGCCGGCGCCGGTGGGGCCGGCGATCACCGGGAGCCTAACGACGCCCAAACCGGCGTTCCAGCTCGTCCCACGACAGGCGCACGATCGTTGCCCGGCCGTGCACGTCATGGGCAGGAAGGGTCGCCCGGGCCAGGGCGCGGAAGAGGGCCTGCATCTCCCCCTGCGAAAGCGCGTCCCCGGCCTTGATCGCCGCCTTGCAGGCCACCGTGGCGGCGAGGTGTTCGTGCCGTGCGTGGGTGGCCGCCTCGCGCCCGCCGCTCAACGCGGCGAGGGACTCGCGAAGGCAGCGCAACGCGTCAAAGCGCGGGTGGGGCACGGGCACCGCGTGCACAATGAGGGAGTGCCCGCCGAAGCTCTCGATCTCGTAGCCCACGCGACGGAAGAGGTCCGCGTTGGCCTCGAACGCGTCGGCGTCCTCGGGGGCCAGGTGCACCGTCTCCGGAAAGAGCAGCCGCTGCGACGGCGACGCACCCCCGTCGACCGCCGCGAGGAACTTCTCGTACAGGATGCGCTCGTGCGCCGAATGCTGGTCGATGAGGATGACGCCCTCCTCGTGCTCGTACAGCATCCAGGTTCGGCGCAGCTGCACGAGATCCGGGACCTCGACGGGCAACTCCCCAGGGCCCGTGACGATCGGCGCGTCCTCGCCCTCCGGCGTTTCGGTCGGGAGAGCAAACAGCCCCTCCGCGGCACCGGAGCGCGAGGGAAGCGGCAGCGACGCCGGCTGGGAAATGCCGTTCCCCTGCCCCGGGCTCCACGCCCGACCGACCCACGGGGCCGCGTCTTCCGTGCCTAACGCGCGCTGCACCACGTGCGCGATCGCCCGCTCCGTCCCCCATCGGTTGTGAAAGCGCACCTCGGCCTTGGCCGGGTGCACGTTCACGTCGACCTCGTCGACGGGAATCGTGAGCTCGAGGATGAACGACGGACGCATCCCTCCAGGCAGCGTGGACTTGTAGGCGCTCTCCACCGCCCGGGCGACACCCTGATCGCGCACCGGTCGGCCGTTCACGCTCACGAACGTGCGTCGCGACGCCATGCCAACGTCGGCGGGTCGCTCCACGAGTCCCTGCACACGGATCGGGCCGAGCACACCGTCCACGTCGACGAATCGATCGGCGTAGGGCGCCCCCCAGATACCGCTGACGCGTGCCCGGAGCGACGGGGCTGGCGCGAGCACCAGCGCCTCGCGACCATCGGACCGCACGCGGAAGCGGACGTCGCGCCGCGTGAGGGCCATCGTCACCACGGTGTCGGCGATCGCGCGCCATTCCGACCGCGCACTGCGCAGGAATTTCTGGCGCGCCGGCGTGTTGCAGAACAACTGCGACACCGAGACCGTCGTCCCGCGCCGGCGCGCGGCGCCATCGACGCCATCGAGCGTCCCGCCTGACGAGCGCACACGCGTCCCTTCGCCATCGGCGGTGGCCGTCAGGAGCTCGAGCCGCGCGACCGACGCGATGGCCGGCAGCGCCTCCCCGCGGAATCCGTAGGACGAGACGCCGACCAGGTCACTCGCCTGCACGATCTTGGAGGTCGCGTGCCGCGAGAGCGCAAGCACCGCGTCGCCGGCATCCATCCCGATCCCGTCGTCGCTGACGCGGATCAGCGTGCGCCCGCCCTCCTCGACGTCGACCTCGATGTCGGTGGCGCCGGCGTCCAGGGCATTTTCAACCAGTTCCTTCACGGCCGATGCCGGACGTTCGACAACCTCACCCGCCGCGATCTGGTCGGCGACGGTACTGGCGAGGACGGCGATACGGGGCACGAAGCGAGGCGGCTCGGGAGGGCTGGCGGACACGCGACACCGCGTTTCCGGGATCCCGAAATCTACGGCGTCGCGGGAACTTCGAGTGATTCGAGGCGACGCGCGTCGATCCATCCTTCGCGGGCGTCTGCAAACTGCACGCGACTCCAGGCGCCCTGCGTCGCGCGCACCCGTCCCGTTTCACCCACCACCAGCGCCGCGCCGCGCCGTGCCGACATCGCGGGAGCGTCGCGCAGCGCATCGGGAGCGACGACCACCACCTGGCGATCGCCGCGCAAACGGTCCGCCAGCCAGACACTCCCGAGCCCCACCAGCATCGCGGCCACGACACACGTGCGGGCCAATGACCACCCACCGCCCGCGCCTCGTCGCATCGCCAGGACCCAGCCCGCGATCCAGAGCAGCGCGCCTAACGCGGCAGCGCCGTTCACGGGGATCGGCGGGATGTCCCCCTCGAGCCCGTCGCGGAACGATGGCGTCCGGCCAAGCCGTCCCCGCACATCGTCGGCGAGTGGCTCCAGTCGCAGTGCCCGCTGCCAGCCGGCGACGGCACTGGCGGTGTCCCCCGCATGCCACGACGCGGTGCCCAGGTTCGCCCACGCGTCGGCCGCGCGTGGACGGCGCGACGCCAGTTCGTAAAACGCCTGGCGGGCAAGGGCGACGTCGCCTGCGTCGTACGCGGTGATCCCGGCCGCAAAGGCGGAGCGGTCGTCCCCGCCCTGCGCCACGAGCCACCCCCCCGACGCCGCGAGGAAGAGAACAACGCTCATCGCGCGCCAGGCCCGTCCGACGCGGGGAGCGCTCACGAGTTCAGCTGGCGTCGCTTCTGCGTCGATCGCCGTGAGCACCGCGATGGCACGCGACGCGAGATCGGGGGCGCCAGACGCCGGCCCCGCGTACGCCACCTCGTCGAGCATGCTGAAGTAGCGTCGCGCATCGCGGGCGGTGCCGG
>JACMLI010000565.1 GCA_014379705.1 Gemmatimonadaceae bacterium | reverse complement strand
TCAAGGTGATCGGCCGCCCAGGCGTCGACCGCCAGACCATCGCACTCAAGGTGGTCGGGCGACCCGCCGTCGACCGCTCGACCATCGAGATCAAGGTCGCGGGCCGTCCGGCGGTGCAACCGTCCACGGTGAAGATCACCGTGCAGACACGGCCGGGGGTCGACCGCAATTCCATCGTCATGAAGGCGCAGTCCCGTCCCGCCGTCGATCGCAGCTCCATCTCGATTCGCAAGAAGCCCTGACCCTGTCCGACCTATGGCTCCCATTTCCGTGGCATTCGGCGACGAGCTCGAGATCTCCTTCGCCCTCGAGTTCAGCATGGCCGCCGTGGCTCGCCGCCCCGACAAGGCGACGTTCGAGTTCGTCGAGCTGATGTTCTTCAGCAACGCGGCGAAGAAGCAGCACGAAGCACCGTCCTGGTGTTCGCCGGGTCGCATCAAGGTGACGCAGGACAACCAGAAGGTGACGTTCCGGGCAACGCTCGCCGACCCCGGCAACCCCACCTTGTTTGCGCGCGACGAGTTGTGGGGCGTGGTGGCACAGTATCGGGGCGAAGATGGCTCGAAGTCGCAGCCGGAGTATTCGCTCCCGCTGGGCGACTTCAAGTTCCTGTGAGCGAGCCACGACGATGAATGAGTGCAAGCCGGGCCAGGAGGTCGAGATCTCGTACCGCCTGGAGTACAAGATGGCCGAAGTGGCGCGTCTCCCCGACGCGGCCTCGTTCACGCACGTGACGACGTCGATCGGCAACGTGCCGGATGCAGCGCCCAGCAGCGAAGTGGCCGGGGCGTTCACGGTGACGCGAGAGAGCACGAAGGTCACGCAGGATGACCAGGTGATCAAGTTCGTCACGCGCGTGAAGGACCTCCCGGAGAGCGAGGTGCTCGCCGTGCCCGTCGTCGCGTACTACAGCGATGGAAAGAAGATCGCCGCGGGCGAGAAGCCGGTGGAGATCGCGCAGCTGGTCGTCAAGAAGAAGAAGTGACCGCCGCCACATGTCCGACGACAAGCTGACGCCCACCGAGCACGCCATCCGGCTGGGGGACCACCTCGGCCGCGTGGCGACGACGTATCGCTTTCGCTCGTTTGGCCCCCTCTGGAACGACGCGGCCAATGCGCAGCTCCGGCTCCGACGCCCGAACCCGCACATCATGGCGGCCGGCGACGCGGTGCACGTCCCGGAGCTGATTTACCAGGAGGTCGATCGGCCGACCGACGCCCGGCATCGCTTTCGCGCCGAGTTGCACCCGCTCGAACTCAAGCTCGCCTTCTTCGAATGGAACGGGACGGCGAGCACCTTCGTGCCATCCGAGGTGCGCATCGATGGAAAGGAAGTCGTCGCGGAGCCGAGCGCGGGTGCCCTGAAGGTCATCCCGCTGGAGCCGCTCGCGGATCGCTGTGCCCTGAAGCTCGGGCCCGAGGAGTTGGTGACGCGCATCGGCTTCCTGCAGCCGATCGACACGGTCGCCGGCGTCAGGCAGCGCCTGAATAACCTCGGCCTGCGCGCAGGAGACGCAGACGATCCCACGGCGCTCGGTTTTCGCTCGGCGGTCGAGGAGTTCCAGTGCGACCATCACCTCCCGGTCGACGGGAAGGTGGGTCCCGCGACGCGTTCGGCGCTCGCGAAAGCGCACGGCTGCTGACGTGGCCGACGACTTCGCCGTCGCGCCGACCGACGTCGCGGCCGAACGCAACCAGATCCGCCGGCCGCTGAAACCGTTCGCGAGCTGGCAACTCGACGACGCACACTTCGCGTTCGATTCGTCGGTGCTGCTGCCGTCGATGACGCCCGAGCTGGTGTCGCTCATCGGGCTCGTGCGCGCCAGCCCCGGGGCGAAGCTTTCCGTCTTTGGGCACGCCGATACGACCGGCAACGACGAGTACAACAAGGTGCTCTCGGGGCGCCGCGCCCTCGCGCTCTTTGCCCTGCTCACGCGTCGCGTGGATCTGTGGGAGTTCCTGTTCACGAATCCCCACGGAGGCGACGACTGGCGGAAGTCCGACAACTTCGCGCTGCGCCTCATGCGCGACGCCGTGGAAGACAAGACCGGCGCGCTCCCCCGCACCGCCTTGTTCGAGAAGTTCATGACGCTCCTGGCGAAGGACGCGTCGGGGGCCCCGTTCGGCCTGCCAAAGACGTCGTTCCTGGGCAAGGGCGCCGACGCAAAGGGCAAGGCCGACGTGCAGGGATGTGGCGAGTTCAATCCCCTGCTGATGTTCTCGAAGGCGGAGCAGCAGGCACTGTCGGCCGCGAACAAGAAGACAGAGCGCGACAAGGTCCAGGAGGTGAACCGACGCGTCACGGTGTTCTTCTTTCCTGCAGACACACAGGTCACCGTTTCCACATGGCCGTGCCCGCGAGCCCTCGAGGGCACGACGGACTGTCGCAAGCGCTTCTGGTCCGATCACGTGCAGCGTCGCACGTTCGGCGAGCGACGACGGGAGCAGCCCACCGCCGAGGACACGTTCGCCTGCCGCTTCTACGATCGGCTGGCGCGCGAGACGGCGGACCCGGGGAACATCGAGGCCACTCTGTTCCACGCCGCGCCACCGGCGCGTGCCCCGGCCCCACCACGCGGGCGCGGCATTCGCGATCCCGGCCTGGTCGCGGCGCCGACGGCGGAAACCAAACTGATTGCTGCAGCGCAAGGGACGCGCGTGGAGATCCCGTCACGTGCCGTCAAGACGCAGGGCGAGGACGAGCACCACGAGTTCGACCTCCGCCCGGCGCTCGGACTCATCTCCCTGGAGGCCACGCTGGAACGAGGCACGGTCCCGCATACCACGGCCGTTGGCGTGGACCTGATCGGCCTCCTGCTTCCGTCGCGCGCGGCCACCGTGCTTCGTCGCACGCTGGGATTCCTCATACCCGAACCACCGACGCCCACGCCCCTCTTTGTGCCGGAGCCGGTGCCTATCGAGTTCGAAGATCTCGATCGACCGTTCGCGAATCCCTTCGAGCCCGAGGGTCCGCCTCCCGAAGGTCGGGACGTCGCCAATGGCTGAACCGAAGACACTGCTTGTCGGCGTGAGCGCGTGGCGGCTGTCGCACGCGCCCGCGTCTCCTGGCCAGCATAACGCGGCGGATGGGTGTACGTGGGCACCCTCCACGGAATGCGACTTCACGGTGGAGTTCGCGCGCGACGTCACCGCGTCCGACAACGACTTCTCGCCCATCCCGCTCCTGCCGGCGGTCGCGGAACCACGGGCCAGGGCGTCGGGGGCTCCATTTGCCGCGCAGTTCGTCGCCGAGATTCCCCTGGAGAAGGCGCCACCGATCATCGTGCGCGTAACAGCAAAGCCCACGGCAAAGCTCAAGGTGAAGGGCTCCATCGGGCAGCCGCCACGGTCTGATGACATTGAGCTGGAGGCGTTCTTTCCAGGGACCGCGTTCTTCGTCTATGAAGGGGGCGGGTTCTGGAGGCGACACTCCCGCACCGACGAGGAGGACGAGGAGAACTCTGCCGAGCACTTCGCGCCCCCCGTGAGCCTTGGTGGCACCACGACGGAACCGTTCGTGTTCTCGCTCATCGCCTTCTTCATGGCGCGGGTGCGCAACCGGACGCGTCGTGCCCTGGACATCGAGCGCGCGTTGGACCCCGGTCGGCCGGAGTTCGTCAAGCGCCAGGATTCGGTCACGCACCTGGCGCAAGTGCCGATTGCCGATCGGCGCGTGCAGATGCTGACGGAAGACGTCGACCTCGATGCCGAATGTCGCGTCCTCGAGATCGCCGGTTTCAAGGCGCCCGCCGCAGTGGCGGTGTGCTGGCCGCGCGCCAACGACAAGCAGACGGGTGGAGCAGGCACCCCGACGCCGCGAGCCGATCCGATGGAGAGCCTGGTGTTCTTCCACGCGTCGTTCGGACAGAACGCGGCGATCTACAACCAGACGCCATACCCATTCGGCCTGAAACAGATAGACCATGGGTTCGCGGGATATCTCAACACAGCGGCACACCCGCTGCGGCAGCCGTATGCACTGTCATTGCCGTGGCAGATGGCGGTCGCGGGCAAGCAGGCCGTGTTGGTGCTCCCGCTCAACCGCGTCGCACCCCCTGAACTCACCAACTTGAACAACGGCGAGCAGGCCACCGAGTTGCTGGAGGAGATCCAGGTCTCGTTCCTGCGTGCTGCCGGGCACTATTTCTGGGCGCCACGCCTGGGGCGCATGGCCATCGCGTCGTTCAGCGCCGCCATCAACGAGCTGCACCAGTTCTTCCAGGCCATCAACCAGTCGCCCCTGCTGCGGAGCCTGCACGAAGAGATCTACATGTTCGACGTGAGGCACACCAACGGCCCGGAGTGCGCGAAGTACGCGATCGGCTTCAAGTCCTGGGCTGGGGCGAACCCGGTGCGAAGGGTGCGCTTCTACAATGACGATCCCAGCCCCGACCACGCGTCGTTCCTGGGCCGCGGCGCGCTCCCCGCTTCACCGTTCGTGCTCGATTCCGCGGATGGCCGCTTTACGTCTGCGGTGGTGACCGACGCGGATTGGCTTCGCTCCGCCATAGGCCGCGATCACTTCTCCTTCAGGGTCAACCCGGCGGTCAAGGACGCTACGCTCGGCATTGCCGCGAGTGTTGGGGACACCTCGATTGTGGTGAAAGGTCAGAACCCGATCACGGTGGGAGCCACCTTCGTCTTCAGCAAGGAGGTGTATCGCGCCGTCGAGGTGAACGGCGCGAGGGTGACGCTCAACACACCGGTCCGGGTGGCGGCGCCGGTCGACTCGGGGATGATCGTGGCACCACCGGCCAGGCCGCGGACGACGCTCACCAGGCCCGCGTCCCGCGGAGACAAGATCCTCTCCGTGGCGTCGCCGCTGGGCCTTCTCGAGGATTCAAGCGCGGTGATCGGCGGGGAGCTCGTGGTGAGCGTGCTCGACGTCAACGCACAGACCATCGAGCTCGAACGCGCCATGCCCCGAGCGTTCCCCGCGGGTGCAACCGTCGAGAACGCGGAGGCCTGCATTCGAACGTTCCTGTCAGCCGACCACGCGCCAGGTGCAGATACGCTGACGGTGATGGAGACCACGGTAGTGGGGTTTGCGGTCGGTCTGGAGATCTCGATCGGATTCCTCGAGTTTGTGAAGATCAAGGCAATCCAGGGCTCGACCCTTGTCCTCGAGCGCCCGACGACGCTACCGCACGGGGAGGGGACCGTGGTCGGGCCGGTGAAGGAGCGCAAGCTGCATTTCGGCCTGTATCACGCGATGTTCGTGAGCGTGTTCCTGACCGATGCGATGCGGAAGTCGGGGTTCAAGTAGAAAGAACCAGGCCTTCAACGCAGAGGCGCTGAGAACGCAGAGGACGCGGGTAACTGCAAGCGCGCAATTGAAACACGTGGTCTTGCGCAAAATCAGCTTCAACCAAAGAACTGTGTTATTGATCTTCCCTGCGACCTCTGCGCCCCTCAGCGTCTCTGCGTTGAATCAGCTGCCCTTGCCCACGCTTTCGCGAAGACACCAGCCATGACGACGAAGGACCACGTGGTGGCCCGCGGCGAGTACCTGGCCCTCATCGCAAACCGGAATGGCTTCCGCGACTACCGCTCGATCTGGAACGACCCCGCGAACGCCGAACTGCGAAAGCTGCGCACGAACCCGCAGAGCCTCGCGCCAGGGGACGTCGTGCGGATCCCGGTGATCGATCCCGGCACCTTCGCCAGGGCAACGAACCAGACGCACCTCATCACGGCCGGCGGCGGGCCGATGCGCATTGAGCTGCGCCTCGACGACCAGAGTCACGCGCCGTTCGCTACGCGCAATGGGCAACTGACGGTCACCCTGCGTCCCAACAGCGGCACGGCGGGAGTTGCCGGCCCGGTCCCGAGGCAAACTGGGTCGGCGGGAGAGCTGGCAGCCAACTCGACCTCTGAGTTCGTGGACGGTGAGTTCAAGATCACACCCCTCGACCCCGCCAATGCGTCCTCCGGCGCGACGTTCCGCTTTCTCGTCGGGGAGCTCGAACCGGTCGACACGCCGCGCGGCATGCGTGCGCGCCTCTCCAACCTCGGGTACTTCGCGGGGGCCAGCGACAAGGACGCCGACCAGCTGGAATGGGCGATGGAGGAGTTCCAGGCCGACGAGAAGATCCCGAAGGCACAGCGCGGCTTCTTCAACGGTGAGCGCGGGCGGTTGCTGCCCACGCTGAACGCGCTCGGGAAGAAGCACGGGGACATGCTGCCGGGCGAAGAGCTCAAGTAAGTGAGCGACATCTTCATTCCCGACCTGATCGAGGAGACGCCGAACGGCGTCTTCGCCCGGCATGCGGGGCGCTTTACTCTGCCCGTGCTCATCGCCCCCACGACCGATGACCGCGCGGACGCACACAACCGGTTGCGCCGCCAGCTCGTCACCGTGGCGTGCGCCAACCTCTCCGACTACAACTTCGACTTCGACTCGTCGTTCCTCGCCCCGCGCGTCAAGGGCGGGCTCGAGAAGCTGATGCGCCTGGTGAAGCTCTACCCGGGGTCTCCGCTTTCCATCTTTGGCCATGCGGACCCCGATGGCAAGGCGGCGTACAACAAGCACCTGAGCGAGCGACGCGCCCAGGCGCTCTTCGGCCTGCTGCTGCGCCGCATCTCCGTGTGGGAACATCTCTACACCCTGCAGGACGGCGCGCCGGGCGACATCTGGGGCAAGCGGAGCCTGCAGGTCATGCTGCAGGAACTCAAGTTCGAGCCGGGCAACGTGGAGGGGAACTTCGACGGACCCACGCGTCAGGCCCTGCGGGCGTTCCTCGACTCGGTGGACGGCAAGACCATCCCCGCGCAGGACACCAAAGCCGCGCGGGCCAAACTGTTCGAAGCCTACATGGACGCTATCACCCCGATCGACTCCGAGAAGCCGGGGGTGAAGTGGCGCCTGTCGTCGGCCGACTTCCTCAGCGGCGCCCCGGATGGCATGGGCACCCCGGGCGACGTGCAGGGATGCAGCTTCTTCAACCTGCAGATGGTGCTCGCGAAGCAGGAAGAGAACAACTACGCCAAGGCCGGAAAGCCGGGGGAAACGCGACGCCATCGCGCGAACGTGCCCAACCGGCGCGTCGTGATCTACCTCTTCGAGAAGGGCACGAAGAAGCCGAAGACGTGGCCCTGCCCTCCCGCGTCGAAGGGCATCACCGGCTGCGAGGAGCGCTTCTGGGTCGACGGAAAGGACCGCCATGAGGTGAAGTTCGAGGCCCACCGCCGCCGCTTCGGCAAGGCGGTGCCGCCGGGCCGCGAGATCCTCCAGCCACCCAACTTCGAGAAGTCGCAGCGCTTCGCCCGCGAGGAGACGACGTTCTCCTGCCGCTTCTACCACGGCGTCGCGCTGCACTCGCCCTGCGAGCGCGACCTCAAGATGTGGGTGCTGCGCCTGTGGGCCGGCGGACCCGACGCGCCCCTCGCCAACGCGAACTACGCCGCGACGGTCGGCACCGACGCCAACGCGCCCGTCATTCGCGGCACCACGACCGCGAGCGGCATCCTCGGCCTCCCCTTGTTCGACGACGAGGTGACGATCACGCTGCGCGTCGACGTCGGGCCCGCCGTGACCAAGGGATTCCCGCCATCCCGCCCCGGTATCGTGGTGCCGCCAACCAATCGCCCCGCGCCCAGGAACAACGTGCAGGCCGGCGACCTTACCAACGCGGACAACGTCACCGCCGACAAGCCCGAGGCGCGCAGCACTGACAGCCAGGCATTTCCCGGCGAGTCGCAATTCCTCGCGCTCACGTTGACTGGCGGGCGACTTCTCCGCGTGAAGGGGCCGACGCCCGAGGTGCCGAAGCCGGACGATCCCGATCCAGATCCCGGCGCCGAGTTCGATGTCGTCGACGTGGTCGTGCTCTCGAACGCGGAGCGCAACCAGGGAGCAGGCCAGCGACTGCGCAATCTCGCCTTCGGCGGCGCCGAGCTCGAGACCGACGCCACCAGGCGGCGCGACGCCCTCAAGGAGTTCCAGCTGCTCTTCCGAAGGGCGCCCAACAACACCGGTGACCTGGATACGGAAACCATCGACCGTCTCCACGAACGGCACGGGGAAGTCATCTCCGCCGAACGGCCGCCAACATGACGGCGCCCGTCAAGTTCTTCGAGACGAGCACCGACCAGCCGTTTCGCCGAGTCAACGTTCCTCCCACGCATCGCTTCGGGTCCGACGAGCCGGAGGTCCTGACGCCATCCATCGGCGACCGGATCAGTGGAGACGGCTACGCGTGCGGTTGTCGCTCGATCAAGGACTACGACAAGAAGATCGGC
>JACMLI010000564.1 GCA_014379705.1 Gemmatimonadaceae bacterium | reverse complement strand
TCGCTAGGCTTCGCGCTGGTGGAGGAGGAGCGGCGCGGGCGTTTCAACCCCGATCTCGCGCGCGAGCTCGGCGTCCCCGAGGGACCGCTGTGGGGGCGGCTGCACCGCGGTGAGGCCGTCACGCTCCCCGATGGCCGCGTGGTGGATCCAGAGGTTCTGGTCGGCCCGCGCCGATCGGGGCGCAAGGTCGTGATCTCAGGCGATACCCGGCCTGCGCAGACGGTCATCGATGCGTCCCGCGGGGCCGACGTCCTCGTCCACGAGGCGACGTTCGCCGACGAGGAAGCCGACCGTGCCCGCGAGACCGGCCATTCCACAGCACGTGAGGCCGCGACCGTCGCGGCTCGTGCGGGCGTGCGACAGCTGGTGCTCACCCACTTCTCCGCGCGCTACTCGCGCGACGCCTCCGAGCTACTCAGGGAGGCCCGGGAGGAGTTCGACGCGGTCGTTCTGGCGCGGGACGGGCTCGAAATCGACGTTCCGTTCCAGGACGACAGTGTGCCGGAGGGGGTGGATCGGGAGGGTAGCCGGAGGGGGTGACAAATGTTTCCTAGGTCGCTAGGTTTGGGGGCCCCAAACATTTGTCGCACCGATACCGTGTCTCCCGGACCAGCGGGTCACGGCATCGTCGTTCGCGGTTCGCCCGCCGCCGTACCCCCGTCGCCACTCCCCAAAGAGGACGTCGCCGATGCACTGCTCGTTAGGGTCTCCGCGCGACACATCCGCGATGCGGTGTGGCAATCACGCCACTCTTGCACGCGCCCCGTCCTCGTCACAGAGTTTGCGCCTCCCCCCTGCCCCGAGGTTTTTGCCCATGCGTCGTATCGTCCCGCTCCTTTGCATCGCCGCACTCGTCGCGTGCTCCGACAATCCGTCGGTGCCGACGAGCGTTGCTGGCCCTCGCCTGTCCGTCAGTGCGGCTGGGCCGAGCTCCTACGTCATTGATTTCACCGGTGAAACGCTGCCTGCGACGCTTGCAGCAGACATCCGCAGTGCAGGCGGCACTCTCACAGCAAGCCTCGACGCGATTGGCGTCGCCGTGGCGTCGTCTGACGACCCGTCGTTCCCTGCGCGCGCAAGCAGGATTCGTGGGGTGAGCGGTGTCGACCCCGACGTGGTTCTGCAATGGGTGAACCCCGCTGTCGCACCTGCTGAAGTCACGGTCGACGAGTCCGACGTCGTCGAGCAGTCGCATGAAGTGGGAGGCCATGAGACGTTCCGTCTCGTGCAGTGGGCGCCCGATGCGATCAGCGCGCCAGCGGCGTGGGCGGCGGGCGCCGAGGGCGACAATCAGGGTGCAGGTGCTCGGGTGGCCATCCTCGATGGTGGCATTCGCTCGACGCACATCGATATCGCGCCAAACCTCGACGTCGCTCGCTCCGCGTCGTTCGTTCCGGGCTTCGCGTTCAATGCAGACGTCGGCACGTTCTGGCACGGTACGCACGTGGCGGGAATCGTGGCAGCTCCGGCGAACGCCATCGGGACGGTGGGAATCGCTCCGCGAGCCACGCTGATCGGTGTGAAGGTATTGCACAACGGGAGCGGCTCCTTCTCGTGGGTCATCCAGGGGATCGTATACGCCGCCAAACCGATCCTAGAGGGCGGTGCGGGCGCGAATATCATCAACCTGAGCCTGGGCGCCGGCTTCCCCAAGAACGGACCAGAGGCCGCCCATCTCAAGAACGCGCTCAGCAAGGCCGTGACGTACGCATACCAGCGCGGAGTGACGGTGATTGCGGCCATCGGCAATGACGCCATCGACCTCGACCACACGGCCAACTTGATCTTCGTACCGGCGATGTCGCCGCACGCAATCGCGGTTTCCGCGCTTGGGCCCATGGGATGGGCGCTCGGCTCAACGGACCTCGACCGCCCCGCGTCGTACACGAACTTCGGTCAGTCGGCGGTCGAGCTCGCTGGGCCGGGCGGCGATTTCGTGCTCCCCGGATCGGCGATCTGCGTGAAGCCCCGCCTACCCAGTGGTACTGTCATCAACTTTTGTTGGGTATTTGACATGGTGATGGCGCCGTGTCGCGGCGGTGGTGCGACGAGCATTAGCTCCTACTGTTGGGCGGCTGGAACGAGCATGGCGTCGCCCGCCGTCGCCGGAGTCGCCGCGCTCATCGTGGGGAAGAACCCATTGCTCAAGCCGTCCGAGGTCAGGGCGATTCTCCGTGCCTCGGCCGACGATCTCGGCAAACCCGGCAACGATGACTTCTACGGACGCGGACGCGTCAACGCATTGCGGGCCGTCCAGTAGTCGCGTCAGACCCGTTGGAAAAACGCGTCGGGGTGTCTCCAGCTGGAGGCACCCCGACGTGTTTAGGCCCGTCGCGTGAACCGCCCTCACCCCGCGTGCGTCACCGGCGTGCCTAACGGGTCGGCGGCCGCCGAGATGCGCATCGACCGCCTGAAATGGAGCGCCATGTCGCTTTCAGTAAGCCGCTCCAGCACTTCGCCAGGATCAACCCGCGCCGTCACGTTGCGCGCCTCCGGCCCATCGATATTGCGCCACGCGTAGCGGTCCAGGCGCGACGTCCGCCCGTTCGGATGCCGAAACACCACCATCGCGTGGCTCGCGCCGGGGAGCATGACCTCCACACCCCAGCGGAGGCCGTCCGTCGACTGAAACGTCCGCATCGTTAGGCCATGGCGGTCGGGGCCAGCGGGTGGCGGCCGGCGAATCCGGCATCGCGCTCGTGCCAGTGCGCCACCACCGGCTCGCCCAGCCGCCAGCATAGATAGACGGGATGTCCGCTCATCTCGCCGGGGAAGTCCACGAGTCCGACGTCGAATCCCTTCATCTCGAC
>JACMLI010000563.1 GCA_014379705.1 Gemmatimonadaceae bacterium | reverse complement strand
GTCTCGAGGCATGAGGGACGGGTTTCCGGCACAGTCATTCGGGGGGAGTATGGAGCGGGGAGCGCGGAGGATCGTGAGCGTGCTGGGTGGCGTGATCTGGTTGGCAGCAGCACTCATCGGGCTGGGAAAGCTCTTGTCGCTCCTGGACCCGTCGGGTCATGGCAGCTTCCGATGATGCTTTCAGCCGAACAGAGTCACACTTCGAGCAAAGCGCTAAGGCCTCTGAGCTTGTCTCCGCAGATCGAGTAACCCGTCATTCTGCGAAATAATTCCCGGTGTCTCGCGGCCTCGGGGAAGTCCTCTGGGCAATCTTTTCATGTCGGCACCCGAACGCTCCTGCGCAGAATCCACTCCGTGCCTGAGACTTCGCCAGCGACGAGCGGAGGACGACTCAGCAAGGCGAGCACAAGCGTATCTCGAGTAGCTGCAACGATTTCAAATGATCGGCTACGATGCGTTGCCCCTTTGACTTCCGTCGCTGGCGGGCATATTCTGCCGAGTGCGTTGTCAGGCCGCGAGACGCACTGGACGTGACTTCGCAGCCCGGCCCCCCGTCCTCGTTTCGGGTGATGCCACCTCGACCCGAGGGGGCGGATTTCCCGTTGGAGCCGTGCCACCTACCTCCCCCAAGGCTGACGGATGGAGATTGTCAACTTCCTGAAAACGATTCCTCTTTTTTCTCGCCTCGACGACGGCGAATTGCTGCGCTTCGCCGAGCTCACGCGAGAGAAGAATTATCCCAAGGGAAGCGTCATAGTTTTCGAGGACGATCCCGGTGATTCTCTCTTCCTGGTGCGCGAAGGTCGCGTCAAGGTCGTGCTCATCGGTGAGGACGGCCGAGAGGTGATTCTGGGCGTCCTGGGCGTTGGCGAGCACTTTGGGGAGCTGTCGCTGATCGATGACCAGCCGCGCTCGGCCCACGTGATCGCGATGGAGGACACCAACCTGCTGGTACTGCGGCGTGACGATTTCCGTCGGCGCGTCGAGTCCAATCCGGCGGTCGCGTGGGCACTGCTCGTCGAGCTCTCGCGCCGGTTGCGCCGCGCCGATGGGAAGATCCATGGATTGGCGCTGCTCGACGTTCCCGGGCGCATTGCACGGCTGCTCCTCGATTTCGCGTTGGAGGGCGAAAACGACACGATCGAGAAGCCGCTCACGCATCAGACGATTGCCCACATGATCGGGGCGAGTCGCGAAACGGTGTCGCGCACGATTCGCGAGTTCCAGATCCAGGGGTTGATCCGGGTCGAGCGCCGCCGCATCTCGGTCGCCAACCGACCGTCGCTCAAGCGCATGGCGCAGGCGCGCGTGTGAGTCGGGTCGCGGAGCCGTCTGGAGCACGCTCCGCCGGCCCGCCTCCCGACTTTCCTCACTGACACCGCCGTCACGCAGGTGAGTATGCGCGTCCGTTTCTGGGGCACACGCGGTTCCTGTCCGACTCCGGGTGCCGACACCGTGCGCTATGGAGGGAACACGACCTGCCTCGAGCTTCGCACCGCCAGCGGCGCGCTCGTGATCCTCGACGCGGGGACGGGCATCCGCGAGCTGGGGCGCTCGCTCGTCGCAGGAGCGAACGGCGAGGCGATTCGGGGGGACATCTTCTTCAGCCATGCTCACTGGGACCATATCCAGGGACTCCCGTTCTTCACGCCCGCTTTCCAGTCCGGCAACGACTTCACGCTCTGGGGAGCGCCGTCGCTCTTCGGGAGTCTGGGCGTGGTGCTTCGCCAGCAGATGAGCCCTGTCGTCTTTCCCGTCGCCTTCGACGACCTCGGCGCGCGCATGGAGTTTCGTGAGCTCCAGTCGAATCGCCACGAGGGGGCGGGCTACTCCATGCGGGCGATTCCCGTCAGGCACCCGGGGGGCGCGTTAGGCTTCCGCTTCGACGCCCAGGACGCTCCCGGTCAGGGCCTCGTCTTCATTCCCGACAACGAGCTCGACGCGGCCGGAGCCGACGCCCCGGAGGCGAGTACGCGCGACGAACTCCTGGCCTTCGTGCGTGGCGCACGCGTTCTGGTGCATGACGCCATGTACACCGGCACGGAGTACATGCATCACCGTGGGTGGGGGCACTCCTCGTACCGCGACGCCATCGAGTTCGCCCTCGATGCCGGCGTGGAGACGCTGGTCCTCTTTCATCACGATCCCGAGCGTACCGACGACGCGATGGACGAACAGCTCGCGTTATGCCGACAGATGGTGGAGGAGCGGAAGGGCGTGCTCGACGTGCAGGGAGCGATGGAAGGGGTGACGCTGGAGCTGGACTGAACGCGGGCGGGGGCGGCGGCGACCCTGGCGCCGCCGTTAGGCACGCGCCTCCGCTCATCCCGGTTCGTTGCGACGCGGCCCGTTCACGACGTGCTCCCTGGCTGTCCCCACCCGCCCCCTCCCGGCGTCAGGATCGAGACGACGTCGCCGACGCTGAGTTCCACGCGGCATTTCGCGGGAAGGGGTACGTCGTTCAGGAGATTCACGCCGCACGCGCCGGGCCCCCCTCCCGCTGAACCCTGCGGGGCATGACGACGGCGCTCGGTCAGGAGCGTGACGGTACAGGCCTCCAGCACGCGGTATCGCCTGACGACGCCATCGCCACCGAGATGTCGTCCCGCCCCTCCCGATCCCCGACGCACTGCGTATTCGTCGATCCGGATCGGATAGGCCAGCTCCAGCGATTCGATCGGCGTGTTGCGCGTGTTGCTCATGCCCACATGCACGGCACTCGGTCCGGGCCCTCGCGAACTCGCTCCCTGGCCGCCGCCTAACGTTTCGTAGAAGGTCCAGCCCTGGCCGCCGAAGGTGACGTTGTTCATCGTCCCCTGCCCCTGCGCCGGGACGTCGACGCCGGCATCCGCGAGGGCGGCAAACAGGGTGTCGGTGATGCGCTGCGACATCTCCACGTTGCCCGCCGCCACGGCCGCCGGCCAGCGCGCGTTCACGGCGCATCCGTCGGGGACGACCAGCTCGATCGCGCGCGCGATGCCGTCGTTGGTCGGGACGTCATCGTCGAGGAGCGTTCGCAGGACGAAGACCGCGGCCGACCGGGCCACTGCCAACGGGCAGTTCACATTCCCGCGCACGATCGGGGCGGTCCCGGTGAAATCGATCCGCAGACGATCTTCCATCGCCTCGAGGGTCACGGCGACGACCACGTCGTCCTCGCTGACTCCGTCTCCTTCCAGGGCGTCGCGTGCACTCCCGCGGGCTCCCGCCAGTTCGGTGATGCGAGCGCGCGCGCGCCGCTCGGTGTAGTCGAGAAGGGCATCACAGGCGGCACGCAGCGTGTCGGCCCCCTCCCGACGACGCAGCGCAAGCCAGCCATCCCGCCCCGCTGCGCATGCGGCGCGTTGCGCGCTCAGGTCGCCGAGTCGCTCGTCGGGCGTGCGGACGTTGGCGAGCAGGAAGGTGAGGATCTCCTCGTTCCACCCGCGTTCCGTCGCGATCCGCACGGGCGGGACGATGATCCCTTCCTGCACCAGCTCCGTCGCACCGCGCGGCATGCTCCCCGGGCTCATTCCGCCGACGTCGGCGTGGTGTGCGCGCACCGCGGTGTACCCGATGATGCGGCCATCGTCGCCGACGGCCTCCACCATCGTCAGGTCGGGGAGGTGCGATCCCCCGCGATAAGGATCGTTGAGAAGGAAGACCTCACCGGCGCGCGGCTCCCGTTCGCGCACGGCGCGCACCGCCTCGGGCATCGCACCCAGATGCACGGGGATGTGCGCCGCCTGCGCAATCATCCGGCCCTCCTCGTCGAACAGCGCCGCCGACGCATCGCGCCGCTCCCGGATGTTCGGCGAGAGCGCGCCGCGCTCCAGCACCGTTCCCATTTCCTCGGCGATCATCGCCACGGCGTGCGACATCACGGTGAGGGCGAGGGGATCGAAGGCAGCGCGGCTCGTTAGGCTCATGCGTCCCGCTCCACCAGCCAGCCACCGATCGGCAGCGCACGCGCCGTCCACCCCTCGGCCACGAGCAGGGTGGCGTCGGGGAGCGCGATCACCGCCCGTCCCGCGACGAGGACGTCGCAGGGGGATCCATCGTCCCGAAGGGCGTCACCCGTGCCGGATCCCGTGCGCCAGGTCGGCGTCCCCCGCCGAGCGAGGGTGACAGCGGGCGCCTCGGTCGAACGCGTGCAGCGCGCGCTGACGATCTCCACCGCGCTCTCGAGTGCAAAGCCATACCGTGCACGGTGGCGCGCGGCGAAGTCGGCGGCCAGTGCCTCTCCGTCCATGGGCGGGGCGAAGCGTACCTCGAGCTCGTGCCCCTGTCCGCGGTAGCGCATCCGGGCGACCCACGCGGCGTCCCCGTCCCCGCCGGCCCGTTCGGCGAGCTCCCGCGCCAATGCACCTAACGACTCCCGGTCGAGCGCGCCAGCCGGCTGCATCACGCTTGTCATGGCGACCCGACGCTCCGGCGCGAGCGCCAACCCGAGCGCACTCAGGACGCCAGCGTGCGGCGGCACGAGGATGCGCGTCATCGAGAGGCGATCGGCGAGCGAACAGGCATGCAGCGGCCCACCACCACCAAAGGCCACCAGGACGCATCCGCGCGGATCGATCCCGCGTTCGACCGAGACGCGGCGCAGTGCCCTGGCCATGGCGGCGTCGGCGGCCGCGATCATTGC
>JACMLI010000562.1 GCA_014379705.1 Gemmatimonadaceae bacterium | reverse complement strand
CGCCAGCCGCGCCTCGGACTTGTCGGCGGCGATCACGTGCCCCGCGGTGCGCGCCAATTCGAGCGACTTGCCCCCGGGGGCCGCGCACAGGTCGATCACCGTGGACCCCGGCGCGATCGCTGCATAACGAGTCACGAGCGTGGCGGCCGGATCCTGGATGAAGAACGTGCCCTGCCGCCACGCCCCGAGTTCGGCGAGCGACACGGGGCTCGTGAGCTGCAGGCCATCGTCGAGCAGCGGGACCTCCGTCGACGACACGCCAGCCGCCTCGAGCATCGCCTCGAGCTGCTCGCGCACCACGCCCCATGGGCGCACGACGATCGGCGCCTCGACGTTGTTCGACTCGAGCAGTGCCGTCGTCTCGGCTTCCCCCCACCGCGCCACCCAGCGGGCGACGAGCCAACGGGGATGCGAGTAGCGCGTCGCGAGGGCGTCGATCGGGTCGCCGGCGAGGCCCGTCAATTCGCCCTCGAGCAAGGCGCGCTCGCGGTCGAGCCGACGCAGCACGGCGTTGGCCAGCGTGCTCGCCCCGATGCCATGGCGGCGCTTGACCTGTTCCACGGTCTGCGCGATGCCGGCATACGCGGGGACGGAGCCCATGAAGACGATCTGGTACGTTCCGAGGCGCAGCAGGTCGGCCACGTCGGCGTCGAGCCTGGCGAGCCCGCCGCGGGCCCGGGCGGCGAGCCAGGCATCGATCTGGCCGCGCTTCCGGAGCATCCCGTAGACGAGCTCCTGCGTCCACCGCCGGTCGCGCGAATCCAGGTGCGCCACTCGACGTTCGAAAGCATGGTCGAGCAAGTCGCCACCGCGCATGTCGGCTGCGATTTCAGCAGCGGCGGCGCGGGCGTCGGTGACGGAGGAGACGGACCGGTGGTGGGAGGTGCCAGCCATGTAAGAAAGATAGCAGAAGTGGGGTCAGACTCGACTTCTGGCGAAGTCGAGCCTGACCCGCTTAGTCCTTCAGGTCGCGCCCGCGGACGGTCATGAGCGTCGCCTGCATCGCGGCGATGAGGCGTTCGGAGCCCCCGTCGACTACGAAGGCGTCGCCTCGGCACACCACGACAGTGCGCCCGGCCTTGAGGACTGTCCCGCGCGCCACAAAGAGTTCGCCTGCGGCTGGCGCGAGGAGGTTGACCTTGAACTCGACGCTGAGCACCGCTGCGTCGTCGTCCATGACCGTCAGGGCGGCGTACCCGCACGCCGAGTCGAGCGCGGAGGTGATGACGCCGGCGTGGAGGAAGCCGTGCTGCTGGAGGTGCCGGTCGTCGCGACGGACGGAGAGTTCCACGAACCCCCGCTCGACCCGCGCGAGGGTGGCTCCGATGTGCTGCATGAAGGACTGCCGGTCGAACGAGGCCTGGATGCGCTCGCGGATGGGGTCCACGGCGTCAGCTCCCGAGGACGTCGCCAACCGCGAGTCCGCGTCCCTGGGCGAGGTCGAGGGCGGCCATTCGTCGCTTGCCGGCGGGCTGGATGTACCCGATGCGCACGCCCCCGGTGCTGCACGCGATGAGCGCGCCGTGCTCATCGACGTTCACCACCTGTCCGGGCTCCCCACGCGCGTCTCCCATCGGCACCGCACCGAAGAGCTTCGCGTCGGCCCCGCGCAGCGTAGACCACGCCCCGGGTCGCGGGTCGTACGCCCGCACGGCTCGCGAGACCTCGACCGCGGACCGATGAAAGTCGAGGCGGGCCGCGTCGCGACTGAGCTTGGGCGCGTACGTGACGCGTGCGTCGTCCTGCGGGATCTCGGTGACGCCGGCACCTAACGAGTGCAGGGTGAGCGCCTCGATGATCCCCAGCGCGCCGAGTTCGGCGAGTCGCTCGGTGAGCTCCCCGCCGGTCTCATCGGGCGCGATCGGCGTGGGTGCCTGCAGGAGGATCGGGCCCGCGTCGAGCCTGGGCACCATCCGCATGATGGTGACGCCCGTCTCCTCGTCTCCCGCCAGGATGGACGCCTGGATCGGCGCGGCACCCCGCCACCGCGGCAGCAGCGACGCATGAATGTTCCAGGTCCCCATCGGTGGCAGGTCGATCACGTCGCGCACGAGGATGTGCCCATACGCGACGACGACCGAGAGATCGGCGCCGAACGTCCGCAGCTCCGCCATGAACTCTTCGCCCCGCGGCTTCTCGGGCTGCAGCACGGGGATCCCTTCCTCGAGCGCAACAAGCTTGACCGGGGGCGCCAGCAACTCCGACCGACTCCTCCCCTGCGGCCGATCGGGCTGGGTGACGACCGCCACGACGTCATACCCTTCGCCGATCATCGCACGAAGCGCCGGCGTGGCGAAGTTGGGGGTGCCCCAGAAGAGGATCTTCAAGGTCGGGTGGTCGGGTAGTCGGGTTGTCGGGTGGAAGCTACGAGAGGGAAGCGAACAGTGTCGCGGCCAGTCAAGAAAGCGGGCTCAGGATGAATCCTGCGTCCCCGACTCCTCGACCACCCCACCATCCGACCACCCGACCCCTGACCTACATCGTCTCCCCATCCGGCTCCGTCACCGCACCGGCCTTGAGCTGCCGCAAATTTCCCGGATACTCCACCCGCAACTCCTCCCACTTCACGAGCTGGGCCCGGCGCTTGAGGTAGCTCAGGTAGTCGATGAACAGCTTGCCGTGCAGGTGGTCGATCTCGTGTTGCAGGCAGCGGGCGAGCAAGCCGGTGGCGTGGATCTCGATCGGCTTTCCCTCGCCGTCCAGCGCCTTCACGATGACGCGCTTCGCGCGATCGACGTCGCCGTAGAGTTCGGGCATCGACAGGCATGCCTCTTCCGCGCGGTCCTTGCCTTCGCGGAAGACGATCTCCGGGTTGACGATCGCGTACTTCGCCCCCTCGACGTCGACGACAGTGAGTCGTTCCGTGCGACCCACCTGCGGGGCAGCGAGGCCGATGCCGCTGGCGGCGTACATCGTCTCGAACATGTCCGCGATCAGCGTGCGGAGATCGTCGTCGAATGCGGTAACGAGCTGGGTCTCCTCACGAAGGATCGGGGAACCCAGCGTATGGATGGCAAGAAGGCTCACGTCCCCGGATTGGTGGTGCTGTTGTCGCCGAGGACCTTCGCGATGCGTGCGCGCTCGACGATGAGCCGCGACTTGTCGGACTCGATGGTGAGGTGATCGTCGCCGCCGGCGGCGACGTCGCTGATGTGCACGATCTTGCCAACGATGCCCCCGGCGGTGACGATCATGTCGCCCCGCTTGAGGTTCTTCAGGCGCTCCTCATGGGTTTTCCGCTGCTTCTGCTGCGGACGGATCATGAAGAAGTAGATGATCGCCGAGATCGCGGCGAGCTGGAACAGGAACGGCGCGATCGAGCCGCCCGGGGCGGCGCCCTGGAGCAGGAAGAACTCAGGTAGCAGTGACGCGATCATCGCGAGGACGGGCGGAGGGGGAAGTCGTCAGCCGGCGCAGCCACTCATCGGCCCAGTGGTCGTACGAGCCACTGATGATGGCCCGGCGCGCGTCGCGCATCAGGCTCGTCAGGAAATGTACATTGTGGAGGGAGAGGAGGCGCAGGCCCAGCAGCTCGTCCGCGACGTAGAGGTGGCGGAGGTACGCGCGCGAAAAGCGTTTGCAGGTCGCGCAGTCGCACTCGGCGTCGAGGGGGCGGGGGTCAGTGCGGTACTCGGCACGCTTGATGTTGATGCGGCCGTCCCGGGCGAACGCAGTGCCGTTGCGTCCCATGCGCGTTGGCGCGACGCAGTCGAACAGGTCGACGCCGCGCCGGACGCCCTCGATGAGGTCCTCCGGGAATCCGACGCCCATGAGGTAGCGGGGGCGGTCGGTTGGCAGCTCGGGGTTGAGGACTTCGAGGGTGGCGTACATGTCGGGCTTGGACTCGCCGACGGAGAGCCCGCCGATGCCGAAACCGAGCCAATCGCCGATCTCCCGAGCCCGCCGGGCGGCGTCGCGGCGAAGGTCGGGGTAGACGCCCCCCTGGATGACAGGGAAAAGCGCCTGGGGCTGGCGGTTTTCTGGTTCAAGCGGGGACGATTCGGTTGCGCTCCCAGCCCCGGACGCCCCGATATTGAGCTCGGGGGGGCCCCCCAGCACCCCGCAGCCCAGCTCCTCACCCGCCTCCCCGCCCGCCCGCCCACCACCCGTCCACCCGCCCACCCGTCCACCCGTCCCCAGAAAGGCATCCCGACACCGCTCCAGCCACCGCAAGCTCCGCTCACTCGCATCCCGCGCCGCCTCGCGCTCCGACTGCCCCGGAATCACGTGGTCGAACTGCATGATCACGTCGGCCCCCAGGTTCCGCTCGATCTGCATCACGCTCTCGGGCGTGAACCACCGCTTCGATCCATCGATGTGCGAGCGGAACTCCACCCCGTCCTCGCTCACCGTGCGCAGCGTCTCGAGCGAGAACACCTGGAAGCCCCCCGAATCGGTGAGGATCGGGCCCGGCCACCGCATGAAGTGGTGCAGCCCACCGAGGTCCCGTACCAGTTCGTCCCCTGGGCGCAGGTGCAGGTGGTACGCGTTCGCCAGCAGCATGCTCGCCCCGGCCCGAAAAAGGTCATCGGGGTCGAGGGACTTGACCGTCGCGAGCGTGCCCACCGGCATGAACACTGGCGTCTCGATCGTGCCATGCGGCGTCGTGTATCGCGCGGCGCGCGCGGCCCCAGACGTCGCGTCGATCGTGAGCTGGAAGGGCGTCGTCACGTCAGGCAGCGCCGGCGATCACTTGATCGTCACGAACGCCGAGTCCCCGGCGCAGCGGTAGTGCATGTTCACGGTTTCGCGCCGCATGCGCGCCCGCGCACTGTCCGGGGCAAAACGGAGCTGTGCGGCGATCGTGCCGAACACCTCGTCGACCAGCTGGTCGCCGCTCGCCTTCTCCAGTTCCGCCCGCGTCGCGGCGCCGGTACTGTCGAGGCTCACGGTGAAGCGCACGACGCCCGTGTCCGGCTTGCTGGCCTTCTGGAACGCCGGACACTGCAACCGCAGGTACTCGGCGAGCACGGGGTTCGCCTGTTCGAGGCTGTACGACGGATTCTGCGGTGACGGGAGGAAGATGCGCGTCGTGCTCTGCACGCACGCCACGACCCCCACGAGTGCCAGGGCGCGCGCGCCCAACGGGCGCCACCTAGAGGACCACCATTGCATCGCCATACGAGTAGAAGCGGTAACCTTCACGGATCGCCACCTGGTAGGCCTCCATCGTGAGGTCGTACCCGGCGAACGCCGCGACGAGCATGATGAGCGTCGAGCGCGGCAAATGGAAGTTGGTGACGAGGTGATCGACGACCTGGAACTGGTAGGGCGGCCGGAAGAAGGCCGTCGTGAGCATGGTGCCCGCGCGCACGAGCCCGTTGCCTGACGCCAGGCTCTCGAGCGTTCGCACGGACGTCGTCCCGACGGCCCACACGCGCCCCCCTCGCGCACGCGTCGCGGCGATCGCGCCTGCCGCGTCCGGCGTGACTTCGCACCATTCCTCGTGCATCACGTGTTCGGCGGGGTCCTCCACCTCGACCGGCTTGAACGTTCCAGCGCCCACGTGCAGCAGGACCTCAACCCGCTGCACCCCGCGCGCATCGAGGCCGCCGAGGAGTGCCGGTGTGAAATGCAATCCGGCGGTAGGCGCCGCGACCGATCCCCGCTCGCGCGCGTACACCGTCTGGTAGCGCTCCCCGTCGTCCGGGCCATCGGCTCGCGCGATGTAGGGTGGGAGTGGGATGTGCCCGTGTCGCTCGATCGCCTCGTGGACCGGGCCCTCGACCTCGAGCCTGACGAGTCGCGTGCGGCGTTCCGTGGTCTCCTTCACGGTGACGTCGAACCCGGGCGCGATGTGCACGCGACGCCCGGGCTTGAGCTTGCCGCCGGGATGCACCATCGCTTCCCAGCAGCCATCGGCCTGCTCGCGCAGCAGCAGGATCTCCGCCGGGCTCCCGGAGTCCCGCGTACCGAGGAGGCGCGCCCGCATCACGCGCGTGGTGTTGACGACGAGGGCGTCGCCGCCGGGAACGAGTTCCACCAGCTCCCGGAACTCTCGATGCGTGATCGTCCCCGAGGCGCGGTCGATCACCATGAGTCGGCTCTCGTCGCGCCTACGCCCAGGGACCTGCGCGATGCGCCCTGGCGGGAGGTGGAAGTCGAAGGCGGACGTGGGGTACATGTCGATGCCCGGCACGGATGCCCGACTAAAAGAGACGTGCCTGTTCCCCGTTGTCCTTCACCGGCAGCGTGTAGCCGAAGTGCCGG
>JACMLI010000561.1 GCA_014379705.1 Gemmatimonadaceae bacterium | reverse complement strand
GGCCGAGCAGTCGCTGGAGGCGCTCCGCGAGGAGCGCACGACCGGCCAGGTCGCGCTCGCCCAGCTACGGGCCCGCCTGCAGGTGGCCACCGATCGCATGGGCCGACTCGACCAGGAGCACGCCACGGCGGCGCAGCGGCTCCTCGCGCTCGCCGACGAACTCTCCACGCTCGGCGAAAGCGACCAGCGGATGGCGTCGCAGCTGCAGGAGTGGCACAGCGACCTGGACACCCGCGTGGCCGTGATGCGCGACATCGAGCAGCGACTCCATGGCGCGGAAGACGATGTGCGCCAGGCCGACCAGGCCATGCAGGACGCCGAGCACGCCCTCGACGCCGCGCGTCGCGAGGCGCACGATCGCGAAGGGGCACTGCACCACGCCGAGTTGCGCTTCATTGAACTTTCGGGCAAGCGCACGGCGATCCGGGAGCGCCTCGAAACCGAATGGCGTCGCCCACTGGAGGACCTGCTCACGTCCTACGAACCGGTCGACATCGAGGACGACGTCCTTCGGGCCGAGGCCGAGCAGCTCCGCAACGAGGTCGAGAAGCTCGGCCCCGTGAACCCGCTGGCCATCGAGGAGCACGAGGAAGAACTCAAGCGCTTCGAGTTCCTCACCGGCCAGCGCAATGATCTGTCCGAGGCGCGAAACAAGCTCGCGCTGGCCATCCGCGAGATCGACACGACCGCCCGCGAGATGTTCCTCACCACCTTCGCGCAGGTCCGCGAGAACTTCCGCCAGATCTTCATGACGCTCTTCGGCGGCGGCGAGTGCGACCTTCGCCTGGAGAACCCCGAGCTGCCGCTCGACTGCGACATCGAGATCCATGCGTCGCCGCGCGGCAAGCGCACGCAGCGCATTCACCTGCTCTCGAGCGGTGAACGCGCACTCGTCGCCCTCTCGCTGCTCTTCGGCATCTTCCTCACCAAGCCGAGCCCGTTCTGCCTGCTCGACGAAGTGGACGCACCACTCGATGATGCCAACATCGGTCGCTACGTGCGGATGCTGAACCAGTTCAAGGGGAACACGCAGTTCATCGTCATCACGCACAACCCCCGCACAACAACCGAAGCGGCAGACGCCGTGTACGGCGTGACGATGCAGGAGCCCGGCGTGTCGTCGCTTGTGAGCGTGCGGATGCGTGGCGGCTCACCGGTGGACGAGTCACCGGCGGCGGATGATGCGGTGGTGGAGCCGCAGGTCGTCGAGCCGCAGGGCGTCGAGGCCGCGTAGGCGCGCGAGGCCTGCCACCAGGCACCATGCGCCTCACGACGATCGGCACCGGTACGGCCGCTCCGCATCCCCTGCGGGTGCAGAGCGGCACGCTCGTGGAAGCGGGCCCCGTGCGCCTCCTCGTCGACTGCGGCAGCGGCGTGTTGTGGCGCATGGCGCAGCTGGGGCTCGACTGGCTGACCATCACGCACGTCGCCATCACGCATTTCCACCCCGACCACACGCTCGACCTCGTGAGCCTGCTGACGGCGTGGCGATACGGGACGCTCCCGCCGCGCTCGAACCCCGTGACGCTCGTTGGTCCGGTGGGATTCAACGCCTTCATCGACCGCCTCGCGGCGGCACACGACGCCGACCTGCGCGCCCTCGTGCCGGACCTGCATGTCGTGGAACTCGAGCCCCGCACGCCGTTGTCGTTAGGTGGTGACGTCACCATCGAGGCCTGCCGCGTGCCCCATCGGCCGGAGAGCATCGCCTTCTCCGTGCGCGCCGGCGGCCGACGGGTGGTCTGTTCCGGCGACATGGCGCTGGACGTCCCCTTCGCCGAGTGGGCGAGCGGCGCCAACATCCTGCTGCTCGAGTGCTCTCTCCCCGCCGCGATGGCGGTCCCGGTGCACCTGACGCCCGAGGAGTGCCGATCGATCGCGACGATTGCCCGCCCGGGACGCCTGGTGCTGAACCACTTCTATCCCCCGGTGGAGCGCGTCGACATCCGGGCGATCATCGCCGAGGAGTATGGTGGCCCCGTCGACATGGCCGCTGACGGAAGTGTGTTCCAGGTCACGTGATCGCAGGAACGCACCCTGCTGGAAAGGGGTACTTTGGGTCGGGTAGACGGGATGGACGAGGTGCACGGGTGAGAGCTCGTCGCACGTGTGGATCGGAGCCCAGTGCCACGTTTGCTCGATCCGCCGACATTCACAAACCATACGACATGCGAATCCTGACTTCCTTGAGCTTGCTGCTGCCCGGCGCCCTTGCCGCGCAGGCCTCCGCCGCGGACAAGGCGATCGATCGCGCCGTCGCGGCGTATTCGTCCGTCAAGACCGCGCGGGCGACGTTCGAGCAGAGCATCACCAATGCGCTCACCGGCTCCGCGATCCCGTCGAAGGGGGAGTTCGAGCAGTCACGCCCCGATCGCTT
Organism: Gemmatimonadaceae bacterium; assembly: GCA_014379705.1. Lineage (GTDB taxonomy): Bacteria > Gemmatimonadota > Gemmatimonadetes > Gemmatimonadales > Gemmatimonadaceae > RBC101. The sequence goes on along the minus strand of JACMLI010000561.1, from coordinate 3,110 downwards.
CGCCTTCCGCTTCAGCGACCCCAAGGGGGACGTCATCATCTCCGACGGGAAGTTCGTGTGGCTCTACCTGCCCAGCTCCACGCCCGGGCAGGTGATTCGCGCGCCGCTCACCGCGGACCTCGAGGGATCCATCGACCTCATCGGGGCCTTCTTCTCGAACCCGCGCGCCAGGTACACGATTTCGGATGCCGGTGAGGCCATGATCGGAGGCAAGTCGACGCGCGCCGTCACCCTCGTGCCGAAGGGCGACGCCGGCTTCACGAAGGCCCGCGTCTGGATCGACGGCGACGGCATGCTGCAGCAGTTCGAGGCACAGGAAAACAATGGCGTCACGCGCCGCGTGCGCATCGTGACCTACGAGCGGAATGCCACGGTCGCGTCGAGTGCCTTTTCCTTCAAGCCCCCGAAGGGCGTGAAGGTCGTCAACAGCGACAACCTTCGTTAGGCGGCCGGCCCGCTCACTCGCGGGTCGAGGCGACCGTCCCGGCGAAGACGTCCCGGGGAAGCCGGACGCCGCTCAGGATGGTCGCCGCGCGCTGGATCACGTCGTCCTCGTTGATCGCCCGGCGCGCCTCGGCGAGCGAACCGAACTCGAGGCGTGCGACCTCCCGGCCAATGACGATCGAGACCAGCGTCGCCGCGCGATCGTAGATCCCACGGTCGAAGGTGAACCCCCGGCTCCGCACGAACTGCCACGCCGCGTCGCGCATCGACGACGTGACGGTGAAGTCCGGTGAGGCAACCCGTCCCGTGCCACGCACCGAGACGGCGTAGGCCGTGAGGGCATCCCGGAACTCGGTGACCCGCTCACCAAGGGCACGCTGGAGTTCCAGTTCGCCGGACGTTCGGGCGGTGTCACCCGCAATCACGTCCGGGGCGATCCCGCCACCGCCAAAGACGGTGCGACCGGCATCGGTGCGATACGCCGCTTCGTCGTGATCGACCTGGGTGTCGGTTCGACGGCCAGCGATGCGATCGATCGAGCGTCCCGAGGGGCTGTACCAGCGAGCGGTGGTGAGCTTGAGGCCGCCCACGGCCGTCTGGAACACCGCCTGCGCACTTCCCTTGCCGTACGTCGTGCGACCCAGCAACAGGGCGCGGTCGTGGTCCTGCAAGGCACCCGCGACCAGCTCCGCGGCGCTGGCTGATCCTTCGTCGACCAGCACGACGATGGGAAGGTCTGGCCACCGCTGCGCTGCCGTGTCGCTCCAGGTGCGCGTGGTCTCGTCGGTGCGCCCCTTGAGGCGCACGATCTTCTGCTGCGGGTCGAGAAAGAGGTCGGCCACCGCGACGCCCTGCGTCACCAGCCCGCCCGGATTTCCTCGCAGGTCCAGAACCAGCGATCGCATGCCGATGCGCGAAAGTGAATCCACCGCGCGCAAAAGTTCACGCTCCGTCGAGTCGGAGAAGATCTTGAGGTCGACGTAGCCGACGGCGCCGGCGAGCAACGCGGTCCGGCGCACGGCCTGACGATGCACTTCCCCGCGGACCAGAACGACGCTCAACGGCTTTGCACTCCCGGGGCGATCGACGAGGAGTCCAAGGCGCGTGCCGACCGCGCCCCGCAGCGCGATGCGCGTTTCGTCGTCCGTCCAGCCCTTCGTGTTGCGTCCGTCGATCTCGATCAGCCGGTCGCCAGAGAGGAGCCCCGCGCGCTCGGCCGGTCCCCCAGGCAGCGGGGCGATCACCGTGGGAACGCCGTCGCGAGCGTCGACCCGCACACCCGCGCCCGTGTAGAGCCCCGTCGTTGTCTCGGTCAGGCGCTTCAGTCGGTCCGGGGGCAGGTAAACGGTGTTCGGATCGCCCAGTTCCTCCAGCAACCCGTTCATCGCCTTCTCGAACAGCGCGCCCGTGGGAATCGAATCGAGGTAATGCCGCTGGATGTGCATCAGTACGTTGTCGAACAAGCGCTCGCGCTGGACGTTGGGTGCGGGGTTCGAAAATCCGCGGCCGAGGAGCCACCCTCCGCTGATCAGGGCTCCTGACAGAATGCCGAGCGCGACGACCGCGCGAGATCGCGAGGAGCTCATGTTCCTGAATGAGACCCGCGAACCACCCGGAACGTTTCAGGATCCACGTGGCCGAGGCGATCCCAGATCCTGTCCTCCACGTCCTGTTCGCTCCCGGAGCCGTCCACGAGGGCGATTGGACCGCACTCTGGGTGATTCAGCTGCCACGCCTCCGTGGCGAACTCCCGGAAGGCGAGCGCGACACGATGGTGAAAGGCGTCTCCTGAACGCTCGAGGCGATCTGGGGCGCTGCGTGCGGCCGCACGACTCACACCGGCCCCGGGGGGCAGGTCGATGAGGAGCGTGACGGTCGGCACAAGTCCGGCCGTCGCGAACTGATTCGTCATCCGTATCGACGCCTCGTCGAGGCCACGCCCCACGATCTGGTAGGCATAGGTCGAGAGGAAGAATCGGTCTGTCAGGACCACCCGGCCCGCCTCGAGGGACGGACGGATCATGTCGTCCACGAGCTGCGCTCGCGACGCCATGAACAGGAGGGCCTCGGCGCGTGGCACGATGTGCAGCGGGGCATCCAGCAGGAGGCGACGAACCTCGTCACCGAGCGGAGTGCCTCCGGGTTCCCGAACGACGTCGACCTCGATCCCTGCGTCCCGCGCGCGCGCGGCGAGCCGGATGAGCTGCGTCGTCTTGCCGACGCCCTCGGCCCCCTCGAGCACCACGAGCGCGCCGGGCATGCCTTGCCTTACGAGAGCGTGATGATGGGACTCGCCGCGCCGGACTTGATTCCCTCGGCGATCCACTGGTTCACCTGCATCATCATCTTGTCGAAGTTCTCCTGCGCGGCGATGGCGCGCTGGTACCCCGTGGTGACCTGTACCTTGGCGAGCAGCTGGTCGAGTTCCTGCTCCATTTCCTGCGTGGGCTCCTGGCCGGACTGGAGCATGCGATGTGCGTCGTTGCGCAGCGTATCCATGCGCTGGAGGTTGGCGACGGCTTCGCGGTCCTGGCCGAGATCGTCGTTGGCGCGCTTGAGTGCCTTGTATTCGTCGCTTTGGCCCAGCAGGCGACCCAGATCCTTTGCTTTCTGGTCGATCATTTCCGGCGCGGTAAACGGTGAACGCGCGGCCAAGAAGCGGCGCG
>JACMLI010000560.1 GCA_014379705.1 Gemmatimonadaceae bacterium | reverse complement strand
GAACGCATGGGGATGCCCGGCGTTCGCATACCGGATGCGCCCGCGCACGGGGTCGACCACGGCATAGAATGCCGAGATGAACATCTCCGTGCTTTCGAGCTCGTCGCGCAGCGTGGCCAGCAGTTTCGCGAGCACCTCGGCGGGATCGGCACTCGACTGGGCGTGGATCGACGAGGCGCTCATCACGAGCGCCATCACGAGCGCGGCGCGGATGCCGTGGCTCGAGACGTCACCGATCATGATGCCCGTGCGCCCCTGCCCCAACCGGAAGAGCTGGTAGAAGTCCCCGCCCACGCTGTCCGCCGAGATGACGCGCGCGGCGATCTGCGCCTCGGGGGCGAAGAGCGACGTGTCCGGGAGCAGCTTGAGCTGCAGGTCGCTCGCCATCTGCATTTCCTGCTGCAGGCGCTGCTGGGCGAGGGACGCGCGCACGAGGCGGGCGTTCTGGATGGCGGTGCCGATCTGCGTGGCGATGGCCGAGACGAGCTTCTCGTCGCCGAGCGAGAAGTTCTCCCCCGACCGGCGCTCCGAGAGCGTCACGACGCCTAACGGGATCGAGCCGTGCGGGCCGGGGTTCGTCCAGAGGATCGGCACGGCGAGGAGCCCACCCTTCCGGAAGCGCGCCTCGGCCTCGCACTGGCGGGCGTCGTCGTCGAGGATCAGGCCGCGCTGCTCGCGGAAGACGAACGACGTGACCGCCGACGGGTCACTGATGGCGATCGGGAGGGCGTCGCGCGCGTCGAAGCCGAGCGAACTGACGACCTGCAGCGTATCGGTGACGCGATCGTGGACGAGGATGGCCGCGCGACGCGCGCCCACGGTCTCGCTGATCTCGGCGAGAATGCGGGCCGCCGCCTCCTCCAACGACACCGTGCGCCCGAGGATCTCGCTGGTCGTGTAGAGGAGGTTGATCTCCTCGTACCGCTCGGCGAGTTCGTACGCCGAGTGCTCCATCTCGAGGGCCGACTGGTAGTAGTGCCCAACGACGGGCAGCAGGAAGGCCATGTGGTCGGCGGCCTTCTGCCGCATCGCCGGTGCACAGGGCCCGAGGCCGACCCACGCGCGCGGGTTGCCGGGCACCCCGGCCACGATCAGGGTGTCGTCTCCGACCGCCACTTCCGCCGCGTGGCCGCCGGAGGGCAACAGGCCAATCACGCGCGGCGCAGCGAGGTCCGGCCGCCCCGACGCGACGACAAGGGGACCGTCCTCGATGGGCTGGCTCCACACCACGGCGGGGATCCCGACAGCACGCTCGAAACGCTCGAGGACGGCGGTCAGCTCCTTCATTTGCGATGGAGCGTGAGTCGGCGATGGAGCGTGAGTCGAACCACGTTGCCGCCGTCGGTGTAGCGCTCCACCCGATCCATCAACGCACGCATCAGGTACAAGCCCCGGCCGTCCTCGCGGTCGAGGTTGTCCGGGCTGGTCGGGTCGATCGTGCAGGCGTCCATGTCGAATCCCGTGCCCTCGTCCACCACCTCCAGCACCAGGTCGCGCTCATTCAGCGTCGCGCGGAGCGTGACACTCTTGGAGGAGTCCCGGGCGTTCCCGTACAGGATCGCGTTGGAGAGCGCCTCCGTGAGGGCCACCGGCACCGTCAGGTTGCAGTCGGTCGGGGAGAGATGGCGCTCGACGCACTGCCGTGTGACCAGGCCGACCACTCCCTCGATGAAGCGGACGTCGCTGGGGATGGACACTTCGATCGGGAACCCGCCGTGACCGTGTGGCAGGCGGGGATCGCTGAACGGAGGCATGGCAGAAGGGAAACGCTCGTCGGGGGCGTCCGTCACGCGGGCGGGAGCCTGACGAGGGCAGGCGCGGGGGCGCCGGCGTGACCTAGAAGCTCGAGAGCCCCGACTCCCGGGAGTGGGCGATCTGGAACAGCGTGTCGAGCTTGGTCAGCTCGAAGAGCGTCTTGAGGTCGTCGTTCAGGCTCGCCAGCCGGAGTTCCCCGCCCGACTCGCGGATCTTCTTCGACAAGGAAACAAGGACGCCGAGGCCTGACGAGTCGATGTAGCCGGTCTGGCTGAAGTCCACGAGAAACCGGCGCTCTCCGCGCTCCAGTTCATCGAGCACCTTCTGCTTCAGTTCCTGGCGATTGCCGACGATCAGCTGGCCTTCGACGTCCACAACGCAGACGTCGCCGGACTTGCGAATTGCAAAGCTCATGAAAGGTCTCCTGGGTACGGCCGCTCACGAGGGGGGAACCGGGTCGGCCTGCAAGGCAGTCACTGCCGCCACGCCCATAATGTCGTCAGGCGAGGCGCCCCGCGACAAGTCACTGCAAGGCCGCGCCAGCCCCTGCAGGATCGGACCGATGGCGGCCGCGCCGGCCAGCCGCTCGACCAGCTTGTAGGCGATGTTGCCGGCATCGAGCGATGGGAAGACGAGCACGTTGGCGCGCCCCGCCACCGCGCTGCCTGGCGCCTTCCGTGCACCGATGGCCGCGATAAGGGCAGCGTCGGCTTGCAGCTCCCCATCGACCACCAGCGATGGTTCACGCTGCGAGACGAGCGCTGCCGCGGCCCGCATGCGCTCGACCGACGGGCCCTCGGCACTCGCGCGCGTGGCGAACGAGAGAAAGGCCACGACGGGCTCGTCCCCGACGATGCGCCGCCGATCGATCGCCGAGGCGATCGCAATGTCCGCGAGTTGCTCGACCCCCGGTTCGGGAATCACGGCGCAGTCCGTGAAGGTCAGCACCTCGCCCTCCGCCGTCCGGAATGGCGGCACGACCATGTAGAACGCGCTCGACACGGTCTTTCCTCCTGCCCGAGGCCCGATCAGCCACAAGGCCGAACGCAGCACCTCTGCGGTCGTGTAGACCGCGCCGGCCACACAGCCGTCGACCTCGCCGTGCAGCACGAGGTTGTCGGCCATGAAGAGCGGGTGCCGTGCCAGGGCCTGCGCCTGCTCCTCGGTCATGCCCTTCGCTCGACGCCTTTCGTACAGGTCGGCCGCCACGCGACCCGCGCGCGCATCGCGCACCGGATCGATCGTCTCCACGCCAAGGCGCGCGATGTCGTCTCGCGCATCCTCGCGCGAGGGATCGAGCACGGCGACGGGTTCCACGATCCGGGCAGCAGCAAGGGCGCGGATCGCCGCGCGCACGCGTTCATCCGCCGCCTCGGGGAACACAATGCGCCGGCGCGATGCCGACGCGCGCCTGGCGAGCGAGGCGAGGAACGCGTCGCGATCAGGCACTGGTCGGTGCGACGCGTGGGAACTTGTGGTGCAGCGCCGCCTCGACCCGCGGATGGACGAGTCCCGTGAGGTCGCCTCCAAACCTCGCGACCTCGCGCACCAGGCTCGCCGAGATGTACGTCGTGTCGAGCGACGGCACCATGAAGACGGTCTCGAGTCCCGGGTGCAGGTGCCGATTCATCAGCGCCATCTGGTACTCGTACTCGAAGTCGGAGACGGCTCGCAACCCGCGGATCAGCAAGTGCGCGCCGGTCTCGCGGGCGAAATCCACGAGGAGCCCATCGAAGTGCCGCACGTGGACGCGCGGGTCACCATCGAGCGCTTCGGTGATGTACGCCACGCGCTCAGCGACGGTGAAGACGGGCTGCTTGGACGGGTTGGTCGCGACGGCCACGAGGAGCTGGTCGACGAATCCCAACGATCGACGCATGAGGTCTTCATGCCCTCGCGTGATGGGGTCGAACGAGCCCGCGTAGATGGCAGTGCGCGACATGTCGTCTTCCGTGTGACTGGTGGGTCTCAAGGTGTGGGCGAAACAGACATCCGTCTACCATCGTGCATTTCTCGTCATCCCGGACAAGCGAGCGTAGATCCGGGACCCAGTGTCATTGCCCTCGGACCCGCATCTGCTTGAACGACCCCAGGTCCCGCTTCTCGGCTCGCTAGCGCTCACCGGACCGGGATGACGATGGTTGCCGGTAGATGCTGACACCAGTCGTTCCCCAGGAGCGGCGATCCGACGCTGGGGGCATCTCCTCCTCCGCATGGTGTTCCACGCTCAATATTCGGGAGAAGGGCTGCTCCAGCCACAGGGTTGCAAGCTGTGCGCCGAGTCCGAGGTTGTAGGGCGGGTCGGCGAAAGCGAGGTCCCATGTGTCCGGGCCCTTCCCCTGCACGAACTCCAGCGCATCGGCTCGATGGATCGTCGCGCGCGCGCCCGCACCAAGCTTGGCCGCGTTGTCGCGAAGGGACTTGAGGGCGCTCGACGAGAGTTCGACGAAGTCGCAGGACTCCGCGCCCCGCGACAAGGCCTCCAGGCCTAACGATCCAGAGCCCGCGAACAGGTCCACGACGCGCGCGTCGGGAAGTTCGTGGTGCAGCATGCTCATCCACGCCTCGCGGGCGCGGTCGGCCGTGGGTCGCACCACTTCGTTGGGGGGCGCCGAGATCGTGCGCCCGCGCCAGGCGCCCGCGATGATGCGCACGCGTCAGGGCCGGATGTCGCACAACCGCGCGACGACCTTGCTCTCTCCCATGTACGTGTCGCGCTCGAGCTTGAACGCGATGTCCACGCGGTCCCCCGCGCTGAACTCGGAGACGCGATCGCCCATGCCCCACCCCAGCGCCTCGAGGGGACCGTTCGCCGAGGCCAGGCGGATCTTGAGGCCGTCCTTGCCCACCGTGCGTGGCGGTCCGTGCAGCGACGCGCCGCGGATCGCGAGCATCGGCGCCGGATTGCCCATCCCGTACGGCTCGAAGTAGCGCAGCAGGGCCTCGAGGTCGTGCGACACGTCGTCGGCCGTGAGTTCGATGTCGATGCGCAGGTCGTGGTACAGGTCGTCCGGCGTCAGGCGCTCGCGCGCCACCGCGTTGAACCGCTCGGCGAACGCATCGAGGCGATCGGCGGCGATGGTGATGCCTGCCGCGGCCTTGTGCCCGCCGTAGCGAACGAGAAGGTCCGCGCACGCCGTGAGCCCGGCATGCAGGTCGAAGCGCGACGGTGACCGGCCGGAGCCTTTGCCCATGCCATGCTCCAGCGCGACCATCATCACCGGGCGCGCGAGGTCTTCGACCAATCGCGACGCGACGATGCCGATGACGCCGGGGTGCCACCCCTCGCCACCAAGCACGACGCCGTATACCTGGTCCAGGTCGAGCTTGTCCGCCATCGCACGCGCCTGCGCCAGCGTCTCGCGATCGATCTCCTGGCGCGACTTGTTCAGTTCCTCGAGATCACGCGCGAGCCGGTTGCACTCGGAGGGATCGGACGACAGGAGCAACTCGACGCCGCGCATGGCGTGCCCGACGCGTCCCGACGCGTTGAGGCGGGGCGCGAGCACGAAGCCGATGCGGCCCGCGGTGAGCGGCGTACCGGCGAGGCCAGCGGCTTCGATGAGCGCGCGCAACCCCACGTTGCCAGTGTCGCTCATCATCTTGAGCCCGTACTTCGCGAGGGCGCGGTTCTCGCCGCGCAATGGCGCCACGTCGGCGATCGTCGCCAGGGCCACCAGGTCGAGCAGGCGCAGCGCGATGTTCTCGCTGCCCCCCAACTTCCTGAGGAGGGCCTGTGAGAGCTTGAACGCGACACCGGCGGCGCAGAGGTCCTTGTCGGGATATTCGCACCCCGGCTGCCGCGGATTGAGCACCGCGACGCACTCGGGCACCGGACGGCTCGGGAGATGGTGGTCCGAGACGATGACGTCGATGCCCGCGGCGCAGAGCCGCTCGATCGCCGCATGCGCACTCGTGCCGCAATCGCACGTGAGGACGACGGATGCCTTCGCCTGAATGGCGGCGTCGACACCCGCATCACCGAGGTCGTAGCCATCGGTCATGCGGTGTGGAACGAACGGCACGGCCACACCACCAAGGTGGCGGATGACCTTCACCATGATCGTGCTGGAGCAGATGCCGTCGACGTCGTAATCGCCGTGCACGAGCACCGTCTCGCCCTTCGTGATCGCGATCGCGAGACGCTCGACGGCCTCGGACATGCCCTTCATGAGGGCGGCGTCGTGCAGGTGCTCGAGACGCGGACGCAGGTAGCGACGCGCCTCCTCGATGTCGCCGTAGCCGCGCGTCACGAGCAGCCGGCTCACGAGCGGCGGCAGGTGCAGCTCACTCGTCAGGCGGTCGACCTGCAGCGGATCGGGAACGGGAGTCGATTTCCAACGGGGCGCCAGTCGAGGGCGCGCAGCGGGCGCGGTCATGTCCGGAGTGTAGCACCCCGCCCCGTCAGGACCATCATCATTCCTTTGCGTAGATCAGCACTCCACACGCTTCGCAGACTTCCACGGCCCCCGTCGTGGACATCGACTGGCGGCGGTGCACCGGGATCGCGGTGTCACAGGAGCCGCACGCGCCGGCCAGGAGCGCAAACAGCGACTGCGATCGGCGGCGCTGGCGAATGCGATCGTACTTGTTTCGCAGGGGCGCGTTGATGCTCGCGGCCTCGGCGTCACGGGCCTTCTGCGCCTCGACCAGCTTGACGGTCAGCACGTCCCGCTCCTCCTGGATCTCCCGGCGCGCGCCCACCTGCTCCTCGTCGAGCATCGCCAGCTCCGCCTCGCGGTCGCCTAGGATGCGACGCGCCTCGTTCACGCGATTGGTCACGTCGCGCAGCGAGCCTTCGAGCTCCACGAGCACCTTCCGCCCCATCTCCACCTGCGACACTGCGGCCGTGGCTTCCCGCATCCGCTTCACCACGTCGAGCTGCGCGACGTTCTTGTCGTGGCGCTGCTTGTGGTCCGTTAGTCGTTGCGAGAGGTCGACGCGCTTGCGGTCATCCGCCTCGATCGTGCCGCGCAGCTCGTTGACCGACTTGATAGTGCGCGCCCGCACGGCGTCGAGCGCGGCAAGGCGCGGCGCGATCGCGTCGAGCTGTTGCATGATGCCTTCCACGATCTCGTCTTCGGCCTGCAGGGCGATCAGCGCTTTTACATCCGGGTGCACGTGTCCTCCGCGTGTGGTGGCTGGGGTCCGATCACTTGTCACGCGCCTGCAGGAGGCGCCCGATCACCTGCTGGTTGGTCACCTTCTCTGCCATCAGCCGGTCCTTCTCATCGCCGTGCGCCATTGGGATCAGGGCGTTGATGGCGCGGTTTCGTTCTTCGAGTTGACGCAATTCGAGGCGTGAAAGGCTGTCCTCGACCGACTTTTCCAGGTGCTGAATCGCTTCCGGTTCAGCGAGGAGGTCTTGCATGACGTCGATCGCCTCTGGCGACATCCCATCGGCCAACGCCTCGATGGTGGCCGACTCACCGAGCAGGAGCAAGTGCTCAAAGATCTCCTGGTAGGTCGGCTCCTGAAAGCTATCTGGTCCGAAGCGCTCTGCCACGCGCTCGATGACCGATCGCTCGCTCAGCATGGCGCGAACGAGCAGCTGTTCTGCCGAGATCGCCGCTCCCTTGACCCGGGCGCGTGCGCGCATCGGGCGCGGACGTTCCTGCTCAGGTGGCGGAGGCGGCGGGGCGGCGGGTCGCTCAGCCGCGCGACGACCACGATCCGGCGATGCGCCGGCCTCCTCCTCCAACACTCGCCGATCCACCCTGGACGCCTCCGTCGCGCGAGCCAGGTACAGGTCGCGCATGACCGGATCGACGCAGGCGCGAATGGTCGGCAGCAGGTAGTCGACCGCCTTGCGACGCTTGTGGAGGTCGGCAAACCAGCCGCCCCGTTCGAGGATCTGGACCTTCCGGTCAAAAACGTCGATGCTCGCCGTCACCGCCCGCTCGAGGGCGTCCCTCCCGTGCTGCTGAACGAAGGTGTCGGGATCCTCGCCATTCGGCAGCGAAACGACGCGCACCGAGAGCCCCTGCTTGAGCAGGATGTCTCCCGCGCGAAACGTGGCCTTGAGACCGGCCTTGTCCGAATCGTAGAGCAGGAAGACGTTCTTCGAATACCGCTTGATCAACTCGGCCTGCCCCTCCGTGAGTGCGGTGCCAAGGGGCGCCACCACGGAATCCATGCCGGCACCGACGAGCCGCATCGCGTCGAAGTACCCCTCGACCACGAAGATGCGATCCTCGCGTCGTGCCCCAAGGCGCGCCTGGTTCAGGTTGTAGAGCAGCGACCCCTTGGAGTACACCGCCGACTCGGCAGAGTTGAGATATTTGGGTTCACCGGGGGCAATGAGGCGGCCGCCGAATCCCACGACCCGCGACGAGAGGTCGAGGATCGGGAAGACGAGGCGCTGCCGGAACCGCGGCCGCGGCTCCTCGTCCTCGGAACGACGCGCGAGCAGGCCGGCCGTGAGCTGCCGCGCGTCATCGATCCCGATCGTGTTCAGGTGCGCACGCATCAGGCCGATCTCGCGCGGCGCGAACCCCAGGCCGAAGCGATCGGCGAGTTCGCGGGTGACCACGCGCTGTGCGAGATACTCGCGCGCCTGGCGACCAAGGTCGTCTTCCCAGAGCACGCGCTGGAAGTATTGCGCCGCCGCGGCATTGGCTTCCCACAGTGGCTCGCGCGGATCCGGTCCCTCGTTGCGCGTCGACTTCACCTCGTGCAGCTCGATCCCCGTCTTCTCGGCGACGAGGCGCACCGACCCGGGCCAGTCAAGCCCGAGGCGCTTCTGCACGAAGGTGAATACATCTCCATGCTCATGACAAACGAAGCAATAGTAGAGCCGCTTCTTCGGTGAGACGGAGAAGTTGCGATGCGTGCCCTGGTGGAACGGACAGGGTCCACGAAAGTCGGCGCCCTGCCGCTTGAGCTCCACGTATTCGCCGATCACGCCCACGATGTCGGCGCTCTCGCGAACCCGTTCGACCTCGTTGTCGGGGATCATAGGTCGGCGATCGTCACGCCGGCTCCCCCCTCGTTCCAGAGCCCAAGCCGGAACGTGCGGACGCGCGTGTCGCGCTGCAGCATCTCGTTGACGCGCTCCCGCAGCGCACCGGTGCCCTTGCCGTGGATGATGCGCAGCGAGCGAAGGTCGGCGCGGATGGCGGCGTCGATCGCCTGCATGACCGGCTCTTCCATCTCGTCGGCACGCATCCCGCGCACGTCGACCTCGGTGGCGGCCGTGACCTCGGGGATGTCGCCCGTGAAGGCGTTCACCGGCTCGACGACCTTCGCGTCACTCTGGCGCAGCGACGCGCGCGGATAGCTCAGCTTGATGGCACCAAGGGCCACGACCACGTCGTCGTCGCGCAGCTCCACCACGCGGGCGACGCGTCCCTCGAGCGGGATCACCTCCACCGAGTCGCCGACGCGCAACGGCGTGGTTTCGGGGCGCGGGGCCGTACGACGCACGACGTTCTGCGCCTCGCGATCGATCTGCTCAAGCCGGTCTCCCTGCTTCGTGGCCTGCGCCTCGATGCGCCGGCGCGCCTCACGCGCCGCCTCATCGATCGCCTCCTGCTTCGCGCCCTTGAGCTCCTTGAGGACCTTGTCGACGGTCTGTCGCGCTTCGAGCAGGTGCTTGCGAGCGTCCTGTCGCGACTCGCGCTCCACGGTGCGTTCCCGCTCTCGCAACTTGGTCTCACGCTCGGCGAGGCGCTGCGCCCGCACCTGGGCCGCCTCCGCGGACTCGGCAAGTTCCTTCTCGCGGATGGCCATCGCGCCATCGCGCGCTTCGAGGGCCTGCAGCAGCGCGTTGAGGTCGCGTTCCACCGTAGGCAATCGTTCCTCGGCGCGGGCGATGACCTCCTCGGGCAGCTTGAGGCGTCGCGCGATGCTCAAGCCATACGACCGGCCGGGAATGCCCTTGACCAGCCGATATGTGGGGGCGAGTGCCACGGCGTCGAACTCGAGTGACGCGTTCACGATCCCCGGCACCTCGGTGGCGAGTTCCTTGAGCGCGCCGAGGTGCGTGGTGGCCACGGTCATGGATCCGCGGGCGGTCAGCGCCTCGAGGATCGCGCCGCCTAACGCGGCTCCCTCCAGCGGATCCGTCCCCGATCCGAGCTCGTCGATCACCACCAGCGATTGGTCGGTGGCGGAGCGGAGGATCTCTCCGAGGTTCTTGAGGTGGGCGCTGAAGGTGGACAGGCTCGCCTCGATCGACTGCTCGTCCCCGATGTCGGCGAAGATGTCGTCGTACGACGCGACCTCGCTCACGCCCGCAGCGGGTACCGGGATCCCGCTCTGGAGCATCGCCGAGAAGAGCGCGAGTGCCTTGAGCAGGACCGTCTTGCCGCCGGTGTTCGGTCCCGAGACGAGCATCGTGCGTTCGTCGGGTTCCATCGTGAGGTCGAAGGCCACCACGTCGACACCCTGGGCGAGTAGCAAAGGGTGTCGCCCATCGCGCACGATGAAGCCCTGGCCGGGCGGACGCAGGCGCGTCCCTTCACAGCGGAACTTGATGGCATAGCGCGCCCGGGCGTAGAGCGAATCGAGTTCGACCAGGGCGTCGAGGGCATCGCGCGCTTCCCCGGCGATGGGGCGGATCTCGTCGCTCAGGGCGAGGAGGATGCGATCGACCTCGCGAATCTCCTCCCCTTCGAGCTCGCGAATGCGGTTGCCGGCCTCGATCGCCGCGGGGGGCTCGACGAAGAGGGTCGCCCCCGAGCCTGACGCGTCGTGCACGAGTCCGCCCACCACACCACGCGCCTCGCGCCGCACCGGGATGACAAACCGCCCGTTGCGCAGCGTGACTGAGGCATCGAGCACGCGCTGGTGCGGCTCGAGGCGGGTCATGATGCGTTCGAGGAGCGAAATCAGCTCTCCCTGCGCGTTGCGCAACTCGCGGCGCAACCGACGCAGGAGCGGGGACGCATCGTCGCGCACCGAGCCGTCGCCATCGATCGCATGGTCGATCGCTTCTTCCCGCTTCGGATGCGCCGGCAGGCGCTGGCGGAGGCCATCGAGCACCGTGCGCGCGATCTGGGGTTGCCGGACGTCGCGCAGCGACTCGGCCGTCAGGCGGCTCGCGCGCAGCAGTTGACCGACATCGCGCAACTCGGCCCCGGTGAGCTGCGTGCCCTCCACGCGCAGCTTCGCCAGCGCCCCACGCACGTCCGCGAAGCCATGCGGCGCCCACCCCTGCTCGCTCGCCACCATGGCCCGCATCGCCGTGACGCGGGTGAGCACACGTTCGATCTCGTCGAGGTCCCCCCGTGGCTCCAGCAGGCGCACGACCGCCGCGCCTAACGACGTCGCGGCGTGACCCGCTACCACGTCGAGCACCGACGCGAACTGGAGGACGGAGAGGGCGTGGAGGTTCACGGGCGCGTGATTGGTGATTCGTGATTCGTGATTCGTCGTGGTTCGCGCCCGTCATCGTGCCCTGGGGCCACCCGTCCCCGAATCACGAATCCCGAATCCCGAATCACGGCGGGACGCGTCAGCGGCCAGCCGCCAGGGCCGCCAGTTCTTCCTTCACGATCGCAGAGATGACAGCGCCGTCGACCTTGCCCTTGAACTGAGGAACGACCTTGCCCATGAGCGCCCCCATGACGGTTGCGCCTCCGGCGATCGCTCCGCGCACAGCGGTGCGGACCACCTCGTGATCAATCGCCGCCGGCAGGTACCGTTCAAGCGCCGTTGCTTCGTTCGCTTCCTT
>JACMLI010000559.1 GCA_014379705.1 Gemmatimonadaceae bacterium | reverse complement strand
CTCGCGCACGCTGCGCTCGCGATCCTTCGCGAGGCTGCGCAGTGCGGTCCGGGCGACGTCGGTCTTCGCCTCACCCAGGGCCTGCGTGGCGGCGAGCCGTCGCGGAACCGGGCGACGCTTCAGCAGGGACCCGGTGGTGCTCTCGTGCACGATACGCTGGATCGCCGTGTCGACCGGGTGGTGCGCGAGGGCGTGCAGGATCGCGTGGGCCGTGGCCTCGTCGGTCTCTCGGTCGAGGGCGGAGACGAGCCCCGGCACCACGCCGGGATGCGTGACGTGTCCCAATCCGTGCGCTGCCTTGAGCCGCAGCGACGCGTCCGGATCCGCGAGGGCGCGGAGGATCGTCTGCACCGCGCGTGGTGTCCCGAGCTTGACGAGGGAAAGCGTCGCCGCATGCCGCACCCTGGCATCGGAGTGCTTGAGCAGGTCGATCAGCGCCTGGTCCGCCGCGACGGCGTGCATCTCGCCGAGCAGCTCGGCTGCGTTGCGGACCACGTACCAGCGGTGATCCTTCAGCAGCTGCTGCAGCGGGCCCGTGGCCGCGGGCAGCTGTCGCAACGCGTCGCGATACGCGCGACGCTCGCCTGACGTGTCTGCGCTCACCAGGAGCTCAATGAGCACGTCCACGGCGGGGTCGCCCTGTCGCAGCAGGAACGCCTGCACGCAGTTCCGCAGGTCGCGGTGGCGCGGCAGGAGTAGTGCCACCCCGCGCAGGATCCCCGGCTTCGCGAGTCGCTTGAGGACGATCGACGCGCCGCGCTTCACGTCAGGATGCGTGATCGTCGCTTCGCGCTCCATCACCTTCGCGGCGAGTTCAATCAGCTCGGCCCACGCGCCGTCTCGCGCGTGGTCCTCCAGGAGGCGTGTCACCTCGTCGAACAACACGGGGGCTGCCTGCGGCGTGATCTCGCCCCGCAGCCGGATGACGACGTCATCCACGCGTGCCGCCGGCATCAGTTCGCGCTGGATGATGTGCGGCCTGGCGTTGGCGCCCGCCATCGGGGACAGCGCCGATGGCTTGAGCGCGGCCGCGCCGTAGCCCGGTTCGCGGACCGCGGTCTCGACGGAGGTCATCCCGGTCGGAGGGGTCCGCGCGGGGCGTGTCCCATAGGCAGGCACGCCGTGGGCGGGAGTCGCGGCGCGCGAGAACCCGTGGCGCCCGAGCTCAACGGTCATCGCCGCGGATGCGAGCGCCACGAACTGCGAGTCGAACCCGGCCCCGGGTTCGTCCGAGCCCTCTGCGCTCGCGAGTGCTCTGGCGAGTCCGAGAAGGTCTGTTGCGGTCACGGCGGCCGTCGTGTCGATCGACCGGACGGTGTGGAAGGCCATGCGCGTGCTCAGCTCGACCCTCCAGACCTGACCGTCGGGAGGCCGCACCTGCGTGGACGCCTCGGCGACTGCGGCCGCGAGCTCGGATTGGACCACGCGGAAGGCGCCCTTCCTGGCGACGCCACGAAGGCTTCGCAGGACGGACTTCTGCTCATCCACGAACCCGGGCCGGTAGACCAGCAACCAGACGAGGTGAGCGAGCTCGTGGACGAACAGTTCCGATGGCGTCTTGCTGTCGATGAGGCGCGCGGACGTGATCACGTCCATTGACGCCTTCCCCCCGGCCGGCGAAACGGCTTGGCCCGCTAGGAGGCGCATTCTTAGCTTTCGACCATGTCATCTTCCCGAATCGTCCGCATCCCCGCCCTGCTTTGGGCCGGTGCGCTGCTCGCCTGCCATTCCGTACACCCCGCCCTTGGAGCCGGAGCGAGTCCCGACGCATCGCTGCTCCAGGCCGACGTGACGTACCTCGCGAGTGAGTCCCTCGAAGGCCGCGCCACCGGCACCCCCGGAAATGATTCGGCACGTGTGTGGATCGCACGGCGCATGGAACTGCTCGGACTCGAGCCACTCATCGCGTCCACGGATTGTCCGGGTCCCTGCCCGCCAGCTTTCGCGCAACCCTTCGTCGCTCGCATGAGTGGCGCCGAGCGCAACGGCCTTCCGGCCTCGCTGCCCACCGGGAACGTTGTCGGCATGATTCGCGGCACCGACCCGGCGCTGCGCAACGAGATCGTCGTCCTGGGCGCGCACCTCGACCACCTCGGTCGCCGGACGTTCGGGGCGCGCGACCCTGAAGCGAAGGATGCGATCCGCAACGGCGCAGACGACAATGCGTCGGGCGTCGCCACCATCCTCGAACTCGCACGGTTGCTCCGCAAGAATCCGCCGAAGCGATCGGTCGCGATCCTGGCGTTCAGTGGTGAAGAACTCGGGCTGCTCGGGAGCGACTACCTCGTCAACCATCCGCCGTTCCCGCTCGATTCCGTGCAGGCAATGCTCAACTTCGACATGGTCGGCCGCCTGCGAAACGACCGGCTCATGGTGTACGGGACGGCGACGGCCACGGAGCTGCCCGGGATCGTGACGGCGGCGAACAGTGAAGTGCCGTTCAAGCTCAACGCCATCGGTGATGGCGAGGGGCCATCCGATCACGCGTCGTTCTACCACAAGAACATTCCGGTGCTGCATTTCTTCACTGATGTGCACGACGACTACCACAAGAGCACCGACGACGCCGACAAGATCGACGTGCCAGGCATGCAGCGCGTGGTGGCCTACGCCGAACGCATCACGCGTGCGCTCGCAGACCGGCCGGCGCGCCTGACCTTCGTTCGCGCGCCGGCGACGGCAACG
>JACMLI010000558.1 GCA_014379705.1 Gemmatimonadaceae bacterium | reverse complement strand
CGGCCAGCTCGACGACGCGCGGGAGAGGCACCAAAGACGACTTCCTCGTCTTCGGGCTCCTCCTCAACGACGGCGCCACCCTCAACGGGCTCGACCTCTTCCTCTTCCTCGAGCGCGGCTTCGTCGGGATCCTCCCAGAGGCTGTCGTCGTGCTTCGTCGAACCCCACCCATCGTCATCGTCGTCATCATCGTCGTACGACGCACTGCCACCTCCGTATCCGACGTCGTCAATCTCGTCATCGTCGCCGAACCGCAAGGTGCCATCCCGCGAGTCACCGCTTGCCATGTATTCCTCCGTGCTGAAGTCGGCCAAAATGGGTCAAGGACTGTGTGCCGGGCCGCGGGACTTCGTTCGGCGTGGCTGCGCATTGTGCGCGGCCCGGGAGACACCCCTTGTACAATTGCGGGGGGAATCCGTCAAGCGGCTCGTGGACGAGCCGTGGTTGCGGGGCGGGACCGGCGTGTCTCCCGAGCGCCACTGCTGGGGCGTCGGCGGGGTGGCTAGGCCGTGGCGAGCGAGGTCTGTTCGCGGGCGCGGGGAAATTCCACGCGAAAGCTCGTGCCGCGGCCGGGTGAGCTCTCCACCACGATGAAGCCGCCGTGGGCGCGCACGATGCCGTAGCTCACGCTCAGCCCCAGGCCGGTGCCTTCACCCGCCGGCTTGGTCGTGAAGAAGGGTTCAAAGATCCGTTGCCGGGTGTCCTCGTCCATGCCGATGCCCGAATCCTCGACGTGGAGGGCAACGCCATCACGCGTGCGTTCCGACCGGATGACCAGGCGCTTGGCATCGGCCCGTTGCAGCGCGTACTCGGCGTTGATCACGAGGTTGAGCAGGACCTGCTGGAGGCGCTGGCTGTCACCCGCGACGGGTGGCACGGTGGGATCCAGCTCCACGTGCACGTCGATGCCTGCGGAGCGCAGGCCATAGCCACGGAGCCGCAGCGTGCGCTCCACCATCTCGTTGATGTCCACGAGGGTCTGCGACGGCCCGGTCTTTCGCGAGAAGAGCAGGAGGTCGCGGATGACACCGACGGCCCGATCCGCCTCACGCTTGATCAGCCGCACCGACTCGTGCTGTTCCTCGTTGAGTTCGTCCTCCATGAGGAGCTGGGCAAACGCGGAAATGCCGGCGAGCGGGTTGTTCAGCTCGTGGGCCACGCCGGCGACGAGTTCCCCCAGGGCCGCCAGCTTTTCGCTCTGGCGCAGCTGCTCCTCGATGCGACGCTCTGCGGTGAGGTTGCGCACGGTCACCACCTGCGCGATGGGGACCTCGTGCACGTCGCGGATGTAGCTGAGGAGCACGGACGCCGGGAACGTCGATCCGTCGCGCCGGCGGTGAATATGCTCGGCCTCCCACACGCCGGCTTCCTCGGACGTCGCATCGGGGCCGACGCGACGCGCCACGGTCGCGGAGTCCACCAGTCGATCGAACGCCACGGCCGGCGCGTTGTCGAACGGATATCCGTACTCGGCGATCGCGGCGGCATTCGCGTACAGCACCTGGCGATCAAGGCCGATGATGAGCACCGCCTGGTCCATCGTCGCGAGGGCCGTGGCCAACATGTGCTCACGCGCGCGCCGTTTCTGCTCCTCCTCGTTGAGGAGCAGCACGTCCGCGGCGAGCGAGAGGGACGCGGCCAGGTTCCGCAGCGTCTCGAGTTCGGCACTGGCCACGCGACCGCTCGCATTACTCACGGACCAGAGCACCCCGAGGAGCTGCTCGCGGGCGACGAGCGGGATGAGGGTGCAGCCGGAGGGGAGATGCGCCCCCTCGCCGATGCGAGCGCGGGCCTCATCCTCCACTTCCTGCACCATCAGGGGAGAGGACAAGCTTGCGGCACTCTCGGCGACGGCGATGGTGAGTCCATCGAGCTTCTCGAGAGATCCCGAAGCGGCGAGGTACCGCAACGAACCTCCGCTGGCGTCGATGAAGGCGATGGCGCGCCCCGGGGCAGGAACCGCGCGGTCGATGGCTTCCAGCGCGAGGCGCGCAGTGCGGGCTGGATTCGAGGCGCCCAGCACGCTGCGGGCGATCGCGGCGGCTGCCTCCGCCACTTCACGGGAGCGTCGCTCGGCGTCGAACTGCTCCGCGTTCCGGAACGCGAGGGCCACCTGTGTTGCAAAATCGCGAAGCAGGAAACGCTCGTCTTCAGGAAACGCATGGCGGGCGCGCCAGCGCAGCGTGAGGGCGCCGCGCACCCGCCCCTCGACGATGAGCGGCAATCGCGCGAGGGACACGATCTCCGCTGGCAGCGGCGTCCGTGCAGAAATGCTCCACACGCTCGCTGCGGCTTCGGTGCGCACGTCTTCGTAGAAGCCCTCGACGCCAGCGATCAGCGGGTTTGCGTATTCGGCGGTTCGCACGATGCGCGCGGCGACGCGCTCGACGGTTTCCGCACCTATCCCCGCGACGTACCGCACTCCGACGGACTGGCTCGCCTGGTCGACCGAATACACGGTGAGTCCCGAGGCGCCCAGCAGTTCCCTCGCGACCCGAGCGAGTTCGTCGAAGAACGATGAGGCATCAACCGCGTGCGAGAGCGAGCGAGCGGCCGAAGACAGTGTCTCGGCGTGACGGGCGGTGTGGGCCGCGGCGCGATACAGTCGCGCGTTCTCGATCGCCACCGCGGCGTGCGAGGCGAGGGACGCGATCAGTTCCTCATCGCGCTCGGTGAAGTCGCGAGTTGGATTCGAGGCGACGAGCAAGGCCCCGATGGGTCGGTCGGCAACGAGCAGTGGGGCGGCGATGCCGTTGGCCGGTTCCGGACCAAGGGCGGCAGCGATCTCGTGACCGACGGAGAGCTGCTGGAGGTCGCGCGTCCGCACGACCTTTCGGCCCTGTGCAACGCGCAGCACGAGCGAGGACTTTGCCGGAACGCGATACCCGAGGAGTGGCGCGCCAAGCCCGAAGGCTCCGGCGATGACCACTTCGTCCTTATCAAGGAGGGCGAGCACCGAACCCTGGCCGCCGAGCAGCATGGCGCTTTTCTCGGCGACCAGGCGAGCCACGCGTTCGAACTCCAGGGACTGGTTGAGCTGCTGGATGATCTCGGCGAGCGCGGTGGACTCATTGGCCAACTGCCGCTCGCGTGCGAGCAGCCAGGCGTTGCGGATGGCAAGGGCCCCAAGGTCGGCGAGGCGCGACAGGAGATTGCACTGCTCCTCCGAGAACGGGCCGCTGCGCGGATTGATCGCGATGAGCGCCCCGATGGCGACGCCGCCGGCGATAAGTGGAGCGACGGCGAAGCGTTGAATGGAAAAGCGTTCGATGAATCGTGGGTCCACCCCCGCGGGCGGCGCGTCGTTGTGCACGACGAGTTGCCGATCCTGGATCGCGGTAGCGGCCAGCGAGTCCGAGGTGAGAAAGGACTGGCCGACGACCTCCTTCAGAGCGCGGAACCCTTCGAGGACGGTCAGTGCTCCGCCGTCGATCATCGCCACCAGGCTTCCGTCGCAGTCGACCTCCGAGTTGAGGAGGTTGAGCACGACGGACGCCACGCGCTGGGGCTGTTCGGCGGTGGCGTTCAGCGCGCGTACAGCGCGCAGCACGTCATCTTCGCCACGGCCCGTTTCGCGCGGTTGCGATGGTGGGGTGTTGAGGTTCACCGAAGAAGGTAGAGCGTCGCGGTGGTCACGCCCGGAGGACGGCCCGGTCACTGTGTGCGCAACCTCACAGTGCCCCTAGTCCTCTACGAATTCAACGTTTACGCGGTGAGGAATCACACCAGCCTCGAAGCCCCGCTCGAGGAGCAGGCGCACAGCCTCCTTGCCATCAGCTCCATAGTCGAGCGTCCGTTGGTTGACGTACATGCCAACGAACGTGTCGGCTTTCTCGCGTTCGAGCCCACGAGCATACATCATGGCGTGGTCGAGCGCTGCGTTTCTATGATCGAGCGCATATGCGATACTGGCGCGTAAGTGCTTCGATAGCGTCTTAATAAGGTCGTTGCCCAAGTCCTTTCGAACAACGTTCCCGCCTAAAGGCAAAGGAAGACCCGTTTCGCCATACCACCACTCACCGAGGTCCACTATGAGGTGCAGCCCCTGGTCCTTGTAGGTCAACTGCCCTTCGTGAATCAGCAATCCCAGGTCGACGGCGCCGCTCGCGACTGCCTCTTCGATCTGGTCGAACGGGGTGGGGACAGCGACGAAGTTCGGCTCGAAGAGCCGGAGGGCGAGATATGCGCTCGTCAGGGGCCCCGGGATCGCGATTCGCTTGCCCTTGACGTCGCCCTTCGCGATCGGGGCACGGCCAACGAGGCGAGGGCCATACTGGTCGCCCATGGACGCGCCGTGGGGGAGGAGTGCGTAGCGGTCAGCGAGGTATGCGTAGGCGTGAATCGAGACCGCCGTGACCTCGAGTTCTCCACGGAGCGCGCGCTGGTTCAGCGACTCGATGTCCTGCAGTTCGTGCTCGTATCGAAGGTCGCCGGTGTCGATCTTCCCCGCGGCGAGCGCGTAGAACATGAACGCGTCGTCGCTATCAGGGCTGTGGCAGACGGTGATGGTGCGAGGCACGGTCACGGGCAAGTGTCGGGGGAGTAGCTGGGTACGCGCGCGCCTGCCGTGAGTCCGCGAGCGGACGCCTGCGGTGCGGGATGTCTCACTTCTTCGTCAACGCGATGGCGGCGTCGATGTCATTCTTGTGGCGAACATACTCGTCCAGGCTCTTGGCCAATTCGGTCTTCTCCGCGCGGACGACGCGCGCAAGGTACCGGCTTGCGGCCGCCTCGTCGCTCTTCGCCTGGGCGACGCGCGCGGCGAGGATGAGGCCGAGCAAGTGGTCGGGATTTTCCCGAAGGATGCTGTCGGCCTGAGCCTGGGCGAGGGGAAGGTCGCCCGCCATCTCGGCCATGCGTCCGTAGTCATAGCGCAGGTCGAGGTCGAGCGGGCCGACGGACTCGTAGGCGCCGACGGCCATTTGCGCAAAGAAAGCGGCGGAATCGGCCTTCCCCTGCGCCGACATACTCATGACACGATCGAACAAGCGGTCCGCACGTTCCCGCGGAGACATCGACGAGATGTCAGGCGCCCGGCCGCCGCCCATCGGTGGTGCTGCTCCGAGGGGCAACGCCGTGGTCGGAGCGTTGCCCGCGGAGGACGCACCCTGCTGTGCGGCGACCATGATGACGAGAGCGAGCAAGGCCGCACCACCAACCACCCAGGGGAGGATGGAGCGCTGTCCGAACGGAGCCCCACCAGCGCTGTGCGCGCCGAGCGCAGCGGACGAGACAGCCGGTCGTCCACCGACCCCAGCGCCGCAGCGATGGCAGAACAGCGCGCCGGGAGTGAGGAGCGCGTTGCAGGAGGCGCACTTCACACCCATGAGTGCGGCGCCGCATTCGCGACAGAACTTCCCAGAGGCCGGTGTTCCGCAGCTGGGGCACGGAACCGTGGCGGCCGGAGACGAGCCATGTGACATGGTGCGGAAGATAGGGGGTCGAAGCGAGGCAGGTGAGACGTCGGCGTCCCGGATTCCTGCGCGCGTCCGGCTCGCCTGCTGTCCCGCGGCCCCTTCTTTCGTGGAGGGTTATCCCTTATCCCTATCCGCGCGAATCGCCCCAGCATTTCTTCTGCCGACCGATGCCGAACACCTTTGCCGGAGCGACGCCCAAAGACGTGATGGACTACGCCGCGGCGCACAACGTGCGCTTCCTCCGGCTGCAGTTCACCGACATCCTCGGCGTCAACAAGAACGTGGAACTGCCCCGGTCGCAGTTCGAGAAGGCGCTGTCAGGCGACATCCTGTTCGACGGCTCGTCGATTGAGGGATTCGTGCGTATCGAAGAGTCCGACATGCTCCTCGTGCCCGACATCTCGACGTTTCGCGTGTTCCCGTGGGGGGATCCGGACAGTCGGGTGGCGCGACTGATCTGCGATGTGCACCGTCCCGATGGCACCGTCTTCGACGGGGACCCCCGGCAGGTCCTCAAGCGACAGATCGCACGCGCGGCCGAGATGGGCTTCGTGATGAACGCGGGAATGGAAGCGGAGTTCTTCGTGTTCAAAACGGGGCAGCAGGCGCTGGCGACGGTGACCCAGGACGTGGGCTCGTACTTCGACCTCGCGCCGGCCGACCTGGGTGAAGACGCGCGCCGTGCCATCGTGTCCGCCCTCGAGCAGATGGGCTTTGAAGTGGAGGCCGCGCACCATGAAGTGGCCCATGGGCAGCACGAGATCGACTTCCGCTATGCCGATGCGCTGACGACGGCGGACAACATCGCCACGTTCCGGTTCGTGGTGAAGTACATCGCCAACCAGTTCGGGCTGTTCGCGTCGTTCATGCCGAAGCCGATCTACGGACAGAACGGGAGCGGGATGCACACGCACCAGTCGCTGTTCCGCGAGGGCAAGAACGCGTTCTTTGCGCCGAACGCCGAGTGGGAGCTGAGCCCGGTGGCGCTGCACTACATCGGTGGCGTCTTGCGGCACGCGCGCGGGTTCTGCGCCGTGACGAACCCGCTGGTGAACTCGTACAAACGGCTGGTGCCGGGGTTCGAAGCGCCGGTGAACGTGGCGTGGTCGATGCGCAACCGGTCGCCGCTCGTGCGCGTTCCCGCGCGGCGTGGTCCGGGAACGCGCATCGAGGTGCGCCAGCCCGACCCGGCGGCGAACCCCTACCTCGCCCTTGCCGTAATGCTCGCGGCGGGGCTGGACGGCGTGGCGACCGACGCCGATTACCGCGAACCGGTGGACACGAACATCTTCGAGATGTCGTTCCGGGAGAAGCGTCGGCTGCGCATCGACGACCTGCCGAAGGACCTGAACGAGGCCTGCGACGAGCTGGAGAAGGACGACGTGATCATGGGCGCGCTCGGCGAGCACGTGGCCAAGCACTTCCTGGATGCGAAGCGGCAGGAATGGCGGGAGTACATCTCGCAGGTCCACCAGTGGGAGCTGGACCGGTACCTGCTCAAGTACTGACGGGCGGGCGGAAGGGCAGACCGGCGGGAAAGCAACGACGCGGGGCTCTGGCCTTCGGCGGAGAGGGAATACACGGGGCTCCGGCCTTCGCCGGAGCGACGGTCTTACCCGTCTATCCCGTCTATTCCGTCTATTCCCGTCTAACGCCTGTACGGAAATCCGACCGCCAGCAGCTTCTCGAGCTCCGCGTCGTACTTGTAGACGTCCTTGAACGAGCGCAGCATGCCGTGGTCGTCGACGCCGGCGGTGTGGTAGACGATGAGCACCGGGATGTGCGAACTGAGGTGCACGGTCTCGGGCTTCTCCTGCTTCATCGCCTTCTTCATGCGTTCCTCCGTCCACGCCGTGTCACCGTCGAGAATCCACTGCGCGAGGCGCGTGGGTTCGGAGACGCGGATGCAGCCGTGGCTCAACGCACGCTCGTCGCGCTTGAAGAACTGCTTCTCGTTGGTGTCGTGCAGGTAAATGTTCAGGTGGTTCGGGAGCATGAACTTGATGCGGCCGAGGGAGTTGTAGTCCCCGGGTAGCTGTCGCACCCGCACGCTCTTGCCGATTTTCGCGATGGTGGCCGAATCGGGCGCAAGCGCCTTCGCCGTGTCGGACGTGCCGCGCACGAGGATGTAGCGGTTGCGCGCGAGGTACGTGGAGTCCTTGGCGATCTTCGGAACGATCTCGTCGAGGGCGATGGTCTTGGGCACTTCCCAGAAGGGCGAGAAGATCAGGTGCTCGACCTCGTCCGTGAAGAGCGGTGTGTAGCGATCCTCCACGCCGCGCCCGACGACGACCTTCATGCCGAACGCCGGCGCATGGCCTCCCTGCACCGTATCGTAGGCGCGGAGCCGATACTCCGGCACGTTGACGATGATGGCGCGTCCGTCCGCGGTGCGCGGCAACCAGCGCCAGCGCTCGAGCGAGAGCACGGCATCGCGCACTCGTCCGCGAAACACAGCGCGCATCCGATCGCGCGTGGCCACATCGAAGGCGCCGGTCTGCGGCACCTTGTTCTCCTTCTGGAACTTGCGGAGCAGGCGCTCGAGGGAGGCGTCGAGCGTGGTGTCGATGGGCGGAGGCGGCGTGGCCGAATCCGCGGGGATGCCGTAGACCCCGAGCAGGCGCCGGAGCTGCGGGGCCGCTTGGAACGTCGCGCCCTTCTTCACCGGCTCCGCAACGAGCAGCGAGTCGTCCGCGATGCGCCGCGCCCCTGGAAGTGCGCCGGAGAGCTGACGATAGGGCGTCCACTGCGGCGCCGCCTGGTCGAAGACAGGAAGTGGGTCTGGCGTGCGCGATACCGCATAGACGCCGGCGCCGAGGTCGTAGTCGTCCCGCGACCGGCGAAGGGTCGGATAGGCTTTCGTCTGGCGCACCCGGCCCCAACGCAGTGCGCTAAGCACGCGCGCCGTCGCAACACTCAAGGTCGCCTCGAAGCGTGCCTGCGTTTCCTCATCGAGCGGCGAGACAGCAGCGGCCCTGGCGAGGGAGTCGAGAAGCCCGGCATCGAAGTCGCGAGGATTGAGCCCGAGCGAATCGACGGCGACGAGAAACTTCACGACCCCTTGGGCCGCTGTCGTTGGCCTGCCCTTGTCGCTCCAGAGCGGCGCCCAGTTCATGCGTTCGTACGCACGCTGCACATCGGCCGACACGTCCTCGATGCTCGGCCACTGCGCGCCTGGAAGCGTCGGACCGGTGAGGAACGCGCGGACCGGCGACGCGGGCGGGACCAGGCTGGTGTCAGGCGCGAGCTGTGCCACCCCGATAACCGGGGAAAGCATCAGGGCAGCGACGAGCGAGGCACGCACGAGAGCGGTCACGGGTGAACGATGAGTGAGCCCGAAAACTACTAGCGCCAGCTCGCGGCGATGTAGTTCTCTTGAGGCAGAGGAATTGCGCCTACCGATGAGATCCTTTTCCATGCTCCCTGCTTCCCAGATCCTCGAGGCCGAACGTCGTATCCGGCCACATATCGTCGAAACGGCCGTGCATCGGAGCCCGGCGTTTTCCACCGCATCTGGTGCGGTGGTGGTCGTGAAGGCCGAGCACGAACAGGTGACGGGGTCGTTCAAACTGCGGGGGGCCTTCAACAAGCTCCTTACCCTGCCAGAGGACGATCGGCGGAGGGGAGTGGTAGCGGCCTCGAGCGGGAATCACGGAGCTGCGGTCGCCCACGCGTGTCATGTCCTCGGGATCAAGGCCCGGGTCTTCGTTCCGGAGGCAGCATCGCCGGCGAAGGTGGCACGGATCCTGGCAAAGGGCGCGCAGGTGGTTCACTTCGGCACCGACGGGCTGGATACGGAGGTCGAGGCGCGAAGAGTCGCCGTCGAAAGCGGAGCCTGTTACGTGTCGCCGTACAATGATGTCGCGGTGATGGCGGGTCAGGGTACGCTTGCGCTGGAGCTGTTGCGTCAGGCGGGCGACCTGACCCGGGTCTACGTGGCCGTGGGGGGTGGTGGGTTGATCGGAGGGATGGCGAGCTACCTGGCGGAGTTCGCGCCGGAGGTGCGCGTGGTCGGCGTGCTGCCGGAGGCATCTCCCGTCATGTCCGTGTCGGTGGCGGCGGGGCACGTCGTGGAAATGGCGACGT
Source organism: Gemmatimonadaceae bacterium (assembly GCA_014379705.1). Taxonomy (GTDB): domain Bacteria; phylum Gemmatimonadota; class Gemmatimonadetes; order Gemmatimonadales; family Gemmatimonadaceae; genus RBC101. The sequence goes on along the minus strand of JACMLI010000558.1, from coordinate 2,044 downwards.
CTCCCACGCTCTCGGACGGGACGGCGGGGGGAATGGAGGCCGACTCGGTGACCTTCGAGATCTGCCGGACCCTGGTGCACGAATGGATGACGGTGAGCGAGGAGGAGATCGCCGCCGCGATGCGCCAGTGGGCGAAGTACCATCCCGGGGAGATCGAGGGAGCGGCCGGCGTCGCGATCGCCGGGTGCCTGCGTGACGCGGGCCGGATCGATGGCGCGCGCGTGGCGATCGTGATTTGCGGAGGCAACATTGCGCACGAGCGCTGGACCGCGGTGACGGGCCAGGGGGGCTAACGCATGGCAGCGATGCGGCGTTCCTCTCTCGTGGGAGGTACGCGGGCGAGGTCCGCACGGTCACTGGCCGCGGTCGGCTGGGTCCGCTACGCTTGAGCGTTCGTTTGATCGACCTTCATCAGCGAGGCCTCGACCATGAAAGTTGCCACCCTAGTGGGCATCGTCCTCATCCTCGCCGGCGGATACTTCCTCTTCACTGGGGGGAGCTTCACGACGCGGCGCGACGTGGTGGACGTGGGTCCGATAAAGATCTCCGCCGAGGAGCAGCATCCCATCCGTCCGTGGGCTGCAGGCCTGGCGGTCCTTGGAGGAATAGCCCTGGTTGTGGTTGGGGTGCGTCACAAGGCCTGAGGACCGGCGGCCCGAGCGAATGAAGCCCGGAAGCCTGACGGCTCCCGGGCTTCGTTGCGTGAGGGGTCGAGCGTTACGGCGTGATCGTGCCCGCACGGGCGGCGAGGCGCGGGATGGCGCCCGGCGCGTTGACCTCGACGAAAGAGGGCGTGTCACGCATGGACCCGGACGCAGGCAGGGCCAGGTGCTCGAGAGACAAGCAGCCTGACCCTGATGTTCCGGTGAATCCCCGTCTTCTGCAGCGGAGTCTGTCACAGTTCCCGTGACCGACTCCGCTGCGGAAGTCGCGTTACGGCGTGTTGAGGGTTCCGAGCCTGTACGCGCTGCGGATCGCCAGCCCTTCTGCGACTCCGGCGTTCCCACCCGTCACTCCCGACGCGGACACCGTCCAGTTGGCGGTGGTGCCCGACAGCGGACCGTAGGTGTTCAGCCAACCACCGACGCCAGTGAAGTCGGGGAGTGTCACGTCGATGGTCGTCGCATTGCCGACATAACCCGGCGACACGAGCATGACGACGGTACGACCTCCCGACGAGCTCCCCTGCGTGAAGCTGTTGAGCCATGTGCTGGCGTATTCCGTCTGCCGCGCCGTCTGGGTGCGGAAGCGCGGGTACGGTGCCGACGCAGCGAGGCTGACGGTCGGCGTGCTCAGTGAGGGGCCGAGCGCGATCGTCTGATTCGTCGGATCGCGGAAGTACGTCAGAATCGATCGCATCGCCGTGTGAGACCCGAAACTTCCCGCGTAGGCCGTGAAGTTCAGGAGGTGGAGGTCACCCGCGGCCGTTCTCGATGCCGGAACCACTGGCATGTTCACCGGCGAAGTCGAAGACGTCGAAAGGCCAAGGGTGCCATTCGACGCGGTGCCGGTGGTGAACTGCACGAGCGAATACAGCGCTTCTCCGGCCGTCGTGGCGACGGTGAAGGTGCGCGTATCGGGCGCGAACGAGTTGGCCGAGCCGGCAAAGTCGATCGTTCCGAGCGAACTACCGTTGGCGGGATTGAGCCCCCGCTGCAGGTAGACCCGATTGGCCAGCATCCCCGTCGGGTTCTGGATGTCGATGGCCGACCGCACCCCCACGAGATCCAGCGTCCCGTTCGGGATGCCGGTGATGGTGAATGCCGGCACTGCGAAGTTGGCCGATCCCGTACCGCCACCAAGCGAGAGCGTTGCCGTTTCGAACTGTGAGGTCAGCCCCGCCACAGTGCCCGTCACCGACTTGGTATTCGGCGTCGTTGTATTGCACTGTGTGCCCAGGCCTTGCAGCTCGGCCGTCGTTCCGTAGTAGACGGTCAACGCATAGGAGTTGTTCGAGCCCTGCGTGACCCACGCCGTGCCACCCGAGGCGCCAATGTTGAACGTGTAAGTGTTGTTCGCACCGACGACGACCTGTTGCCAGGCG
>JACMLI010000557.1 GCA_014379705.1 Gemmatimonadaceae bacterium | reverse complement strand
GCGCGGGCACCTGAGAGCGAGACGCGCTTGCGCCGCTGGAGCGATGCGCGACGCGGCAACCGAGCCCTAGGTTGCGAGCGCCGAACCCCGCGGGCAGGGCCAGGCCTGCGATTGCAGGCGCTCGCTCTGTAACACTCTGCGTTGAAGGACCCGGGATGTGTCGGTCGTACGACAGACACTGCGCTCATCGGAGGGATGGGGTATGAATCGGAATCGCGCGTCCAGCTCGGGTTGGCAACTGGTGGTCATTGCCTTGTGCACGGCCGCAGGCGTGGGGTGTCAGGACGAGCCGCCGACCGCCGCACATCTCCCCCCCGGCACCACCGACGCCGTCCTGAACAGGGGGCCGACCCTGCCCGATCGCATCGACGGCGATCCCGTGCTGGGCAAGCAGGTCTTCCGGTTCGAGACCTTCAATAACGAGCGTTTCTTCACCGAGGCGGTACGCGTACCACAGGGCATGGTCGCGGCCCGCGTGACGCCACGTCAGCTCCTTGCCCTTGGCGTCAACATCGACGCGGCGGCACTGCCCCCGGCGATACGCAACGCCATCACGACGTCCGCGATCCTCGACGATCCTGCGATGACCCTCGCGATCGTCAACGCCAATGCCCTCGTCGGATTACCGATCAAGGACAGCAATGAGGATGGCGTGCTCGACGTTGCACGGGGTGACAAGGTGGGCGCAACCTGCGCGCTCTGTCACACGCGCACGGACCAGGAAGCGCTGTTCACGGTGCCGGGAGGTGGCTCGGTGGGTCCGCGGCTGGATGGGCGCGCCGCGCACAATCTCGATTTCGGCCGCTTGATGGCGGTCGCCGCCAACTCGCGGGCCCTGTACCCGGTGCTCCAATTGGCGCTATCGGCGAACGGAGGCAACACGCTCGGTCGCGCGCCGACCGGGTTGACGGAGCATTCGAGCGAAGCAGAGGTCGACGCCTACCTCTCCAATCCGCAGTTCTATCCCCGCGGCATGTTCGATGACAGCTTCGACGGAAACGGGGATCCGATGCACAACACTCCGTTGTTCCGGCAGGATCTCGCCGCGCCGTTCGGCAGCGAAGGCGCCATTGCGGTCCTGGATAACTTCAGCAACCTGGTCTACACGGGTCTTCTTGACCTCACGACGCTGACCACGCCTGGCGGCCGCGCCTTCCTGAACAAACTTGGTGGTGCCGCTGGGATCGAGATCGCCGACGACTACGTCAAGGTACTGGCCGCCACTGGCGTGACCGGCTACCCGTACGTCAGGGCGGATCGCAGCAGCGCGGCGGGCACCGAGGCAGCGCCCCTTGGGCTGCGCGTGCAGAACCGGAAGCTGTTTGGACTGAACGCCTACCTCGCCAACCTGCCGGCGCCTCCGGGCGTTGGTGGCGATGCACGTGGTGCACTCCTCTTTCGCACGCTCGAGTGCACGGCATGCCACAACGCGAGCCAGGCCACGCCTGTCCCGACATTCATTGTCCCGATGAAGCGGATCTTCCCCGGTGACAATCCCGTGCAGCTCGCCGTGCGGACGCCACCGCTGAACCCGATCCTGAATACGGTCAGCTCCATATTCGACGACAAGATGGCGGTCGTGAATGCCAGCATTCGCGGTGACATCCGGGGTACGGCACTGCCGCTGCTCCTCGACCTGGCACGCAAGCCCGTCTTCCTGCATGACAACTCGGTGCCGACACTGGATGCACTGCTCGACCCGAACCGCGGCTCGACGCAACCACATCCGTTCTACGTCGCGAATCAGGGTGATCGTGCGGCGCTCGTCGCGTACCTGCGGGGTCTCGAGACGAGATAGAGGGTATTCATGGCCCTTCCTTCACCGAGGGAGGGCGTCCGGGCCCTGGGAGGCGGAGGGATGGAGGCCCTCAACAGCGTAAGTCGTTGTTGGGGGCTTCGTTGTTTTCGTGTCCCAGCCTGACCCGGCTGACAGCAGTCCCGGAGCCGGCGGACCCGGCTGACGAACGCTTCGTGGCGGGACACTTGGTGCAAACTCCCCGCGCTCGGATGTTGTCCATCACACGAGCGACCGCGTCCCACACCGGAGCACCACCCCATGATGCGTCCCCTGATGTTGGCGGCGGCGGCACTCTTCGTCGCTCAGGTGCCCGCGTCGGCACAAACGGTAGCGACGAAGCGAGCGCGTGAGGCGGTTGCGATCATCAACAGCGCGACCCCCAGGGCCCTCAAGGCTTATGTGGACTCGGCGTTCGGGGGGCCGATGCGAAACACGCCACCGGACGCCTATGTCAACATCTTCCTCGGCCTGCGGGAGCGCTCCGGTGGACTCGAGTGGGTCAGCGTACAGGAGGAATCCGCGAACCGGGCGGTCGTCCGCCTGACACGCAAACTCACCGGCGAGACGAATGCACTGCAGGTGAGTGTCGAAGAAGCCGCACCACACAGGGTGACGAGGCTGGACCTCCGTCCGCCGCCGGGCGCCGCCGCACGCGTAGCCAGCGACGCCGAGCTGGTGAGCGCGCTCCAGCAGTACGTCACGGCACTCGCGAGCGTCGACGCCTTTTCGGGGTCCGTGCTGCTCGCGAAGGACGGCACCGTGCTGTATTCGGGGGCGTTCGGGAGCGCCAACAAGGACTTCGGCGCGCCGAACACCATCGACACGAAGTTCAACCTCGGGTCAATGAACAAGATGTTCACGTCCGTCGCCATCGCGCAGCTCGTGCAGCAGGGGAAGCTCTCGTACGACGACCCGCTGTCGAAGTTCCTGCCGGACTACCCGAGTGCTGCAGCGGCGCAGAAGGTGAAGATCAGGCACCTGCTGACCCATACGAGTGGCCTGGGGAGCTACTTCAACGACGAGTTCTTCAGGTCGTCACGCGATCGCTTTCGGAGCGTCGACGACATGATGCAACTCGCGAAGGGCGACTCGCTGGCGTTCGAGCCGGGCACGCGCTGGTCGTACAGCAACACGGGCATGCTCGTGTTAGGCAAGGTGATCGAGGTCGTCACGAAGCAGGACTACTTCGACTACGTGCGGGAGCACATCGCGACGCCGGCCGGCATGACGCGCAGCGATGCCTATACGCTCGACGGCGTCAACGAGAACCTCGCCGTCGGGTACGAGAAGGAGTACGCGGACGACGGCACGAAGCGGTACCGCAACAACATCTTCATGCACGTGATGCGTGGGGGACCTGCCGGTGGCGGCTACTCGACGGCGCCTGACCTGCTGCGTTTCGCAGGAGCGCTCACGTCCGGGAAACTCATCACGCCCGCAACGTACGAGCTGATGACGACACCCAAACCCGACGTCAGCTCTCCGCGGTACGGCTATGGCTTCCAGCTGGATCCGCAAACGGGGAACGCGGGGCACGGCGGCGGCTTCCCAGGGATCAGCTCCAACCTCGACATCTTCAAGGGCACCGGCTATGTCGCGGTGGTGATGGCGAACTACGGCGACGCGGGTCAGCCCGTGGTGGACAAGATCCGTGCGCTGGTCCGGGCTCGCACGACGCCGACCGCCCAGTAGTGCCGACCCGTGGGTCAGGGCGACCTTTCGTCACACCCGGCCGTCTGGTGGCACCCGGCGGCGTCCCTTGGCGGAAATTGCGCGAGCAGTCCGCGAGACGAAGTTGCACATTAATGCGCCCCTGATCTCCTGACGTTGACCTTGAGCGGAAGCCATCCCATAGACGCCGACGCCCTTTTTACCAGGCTGCAGCACGCCCTCGGGACGGCGTATCGCCTCGAGCGTGAACTCGGTGGCGGGGGCATGTCGCGCGTGTTCGTGGCGCGCGAAATCGGGCTCGACCGGTCGGTCGTCGTGAAGGTCCTGCCCGAGAACGTCGTCGAGGGGCTCTCGGCGGATCGCTTCCGGCGAGAGATCATGCTCTCGGCCGGGCTCCAGCACCCCAACATCGTGGGGGTGATTGCGGCGGGCGACTCGGATGGGCTGCCGTATTTCGTGATGCCCCTCGTCGAGGGGGAATCGGTGCGGGCGAAGCTCGTCCGCGACGGCGCCCTTTCCGTGCCTTCCACGGTAGCGATCCTGCGCGACGTGGCGCGGGCGCTCGCCTATGCCCATCAGCGCGGCATCGTCCATCGCGACATCAAGCCCGACAACATCCTCCTCTCCGGTGGCGCCGCCGTCGTGGCGGACTTCGGCGTGGCCAAGGCGCTGGTCGATGCGAGCCGGACGCAGACGGGAAGCGGGCAGACGCTGACCCACGTCGGCACGTCGTTAGGCACGCCGGCGTACATGGCCCCCGAGCAGGTCGTGGCCGACCCCAGTGCCGACCAGCGCGTCGACATCTACGCCCTCGGCGTGATGGCGTTCGAGATGCTCACCGGACGGCAGCCGTTCACCGGGAGCAACCTGACCGAGGTGATGTCGGCGCACCTCACAAAGCCCGCGGAACCGCTCGCCTCCGCCCGTCCGGGGGTACCGATCGCGCTCGGCCAGCTCGTTGGGCGCTGCCTCGAGAAGGACCCTGCGATGCGCCCGCAGACGGCGCAGGAGATCCTGCAGCTGCTCGATGACCCGGCGGTCGTCAGCGGAGCGGTGCCGTCGCTGCTGGGCGCGGTCCCCGCGGTCGGCGCGGGATCCAACGCGCGTACGAAATGGCTGATCCCGGCGGGCGCCGCCGCACTCATCGCGGTGGCGGCGCTCGGGTGGTTCGTGGCGAAACG
>JACMLI010000556.1 GCA_014379705.1 Gemmatimonadaceae bacterium | reverse complement strand
CTGGGCTGGACTGACCTGATCCGCAGCTTCGTCATCCTCGACCCCGTCGTTTCCGAGCTCGCTCTCTACGTCACGCCGGCCAGCGACCGCGATACGCTCACATTCCGGACGCTCCTGCCCACGGACTCGCTCGTCCCGGGGCAATACCGCCTCAAGCTGTCAGCCAACAAGTCCAGGTACGAACTGATCCAGCTCGCCGAGCAGCGCGGGGAAGTCGAGCGCGTCGTCGAGCGCGGAGCCGTGGGCGATTCCATCGGCCGCAAGGTCGGCTTTGCGTGGGCCCCCCCTCCGGCGCTGTTCCGTCGCGCCGACGAATACGATTTCGAGGTCATCACCCCGCGCGAAGCGGCGGTGACGCTGCAGGGGGAGCTCGCGGTCGGCCTGCCGCAGAACTCCAACCTCATGCGCCTTGGTCTTCGCGGCGAGCACGCGACCATGCTCGCCACGACCATGAACCACGTGCTGCGGCGCTTCGAGAGTGAAGCGAAGCGACTCAAGAAGGAGAACCTCGTCGAGGTGGCGAACACCGTCGACGAGCAGCTGAAGCGCGCGTCCGATGACCTCTACAGCAAGGAAACGGCGCTCGAGAGCTTCAAGATCAACACCATCACGCAGCCCTCGGATAACGTCGCGATCCAGCCGGGCGTGTCGATGGCCACGAGCCCGGTGATGGCGTCGTACTTCACCGACAAGAACTCCCTCGAAGCCACGCGCCGCGATCGCGACCAGCTCGAGCGGATCATCGGTGAAGCCAGCGCCCGCGGCGGCAAGATCTCCGGCGAAGCCCTGCGTGGCGCGCCCGCGCTCCTCGCATCCGGCGAAACGGGAAAGGAACTCGCCACCGCCGTCAACGACCTGGGCGTTCGACAGTCGAACCTCCGCATCCTGCGCGAGCGCTACACCGACGAATACGCCGACGTGAAGAAGGAGCTGGCAGCCATCAACACGCTGGAGACGGAAATCATCCCGGGCGTCGCCAATCGCCTGCTCGCCGAACTTCGGGCACGTGAGACGGAAATGGAGCGGCGCGTCAGTGGCGCGTCGGTCGAACTGCGCAAGATTCCGCAGCGCACGATCGAGGAGCAGCGTCGCATGCGCGACGTCGCGGTGGCCACCACGATCTTCCAGGACTTGCAGAGTCGCGCGGTGTCCGCGCGCCTCTCCGAGCAGACCGTGATGCCTGACATCGCGATCCTCGACACGGCCGTGGCGCCGCGTCGCCCGTCCAGCGACACGACGGTCAGCCTGATCGCGATGGCGGTCATCGCCTCGTTAGGTGCTGGCATCGCCCTCGCCATCCTCTTCGATCGCCTCGACGGCCGCTTCCGGTACCCCGAACAGGCCGTGAACGACCTCGGCCTCGACATCATCGGCGCCGTCCCCAGTTACACCGCCCCGCGCAGCCAGCGCGCGCGGCTCGAGCAGGCCTCGCAGATGATCGAGTCCTTCCGCTCCCTCGCCTTGTCGGTGCGCGCGTCCTTCCCGCCGGGATCCCCGGTGCAGCTCACCATCTCGAGCCCCGGGCCCGGCGACGGCAAGTCGACGATCTCGATCAACCTCGCGAATGCGCTCGCCGAGGGCGGGTATCGCACGCTCCTCATCGATGGCGACATCCGGCGCGGCCAGCTCCACGAGTCGTGCCCGCCCGCCACGCAGTCCCCCGGCCTCCTCGACTACCTGGCCGGTGAAGCCACGCTCGGCGAGGTCGTGAAGCCCTGCGACCTGCACGTGAACCTGTCGCTCGTGCCGTGCGGCACGCGGCGGCGCCAGGGCCCCGAGCTCCTCGCGTCGCAGCGCATGGGCAACATGCTGCGCGAACTGCGCTCGCAATTCGACGCCATCGTCGTCGACTGCGCGCCGCTCGGTGCAGGCATCGATGCCTACGCCCTGGGCAGCGCCACGGGATCCATGCTGCTCGTCCTCCGCGCGGGTGAGACCGACCGTCGCCTTGCGGCGTCGAAGCTCAACACGCTCGATCGCATGCCGATCCGCATCCTGGGTACGGTGCTGAACGACATCGGCGAGTCGCCGGAGTTCCGCTACTACCACTACCTCGATGGGTACGGCACCCCGGAAACCCTCCCGGAGATCGCGCTCATCGGATCGGAGTCAGGTTCGGGGCGACGCTAAGGGCGAGGGACGGACTGACGAGTTGGACGAGATAGACGAGTAGTTCGTCCGCACAGAACGTGGAGCGTATCAAGAAGCCGCCGGCTTGCGCCGTGCGGCTTTCGCTTTTCAGGCGACTGGACGCGCTAGACGAGAACGGCAAGAGAGCCGCCGGCATTCGCCGAGCGGCTCTCGCTCCAGTGCACCTGGGATGTCGTCCACCTCGTCCATCCCGTCCACCCGTCGCGCAGGGTGATCGTCGCGTCGCAAAAGGCGACGCGCCGTTTACCCGGCGCTGATCGCCAGGCGTTCAGCGCTCGTTGCCACCGCGCCCCGACTCCGCCGCAGCTCGCTCGCTGCCCTCAGCAAGAGGGTCACCACATCGGATGAGGACGTGGAGAAGTCGGTCACCGCGGCGTAGCCCGCGTTGAGGCGGATGCTGCGCGCGTGGTCGGCGATCCGCACCGGCACGCTCTCTACGAGAGAGCGGATGCGCGCGATGATTCGCTCGGCACCATCGGCCCCAGTGAAGGGCGCGATGACCACGAGTTCGGAACGACCCAGCCGACCGACGACATCGGAAACGCGCGCCGCCTGCCGACATACGTCACTCAGGCGACCGAGCACGATGCCATCGAGATCGGCCGATATGTCCGCAGGGTCCTCCGGACCCTCGATCTGCGCCATCAGCGCCACACATGCGACCGACGCACGGCGACGTGCCGCCTCCGCACCGATCTCCCGTGCACGACGCGCCAGCCCACGCGCGTTGTACAGGCCGGTCGCCTGGTCGAGCAGGCCCCCCTCGAGCGTGCGATCTGCTTCTCGCCTCGCGCGAACGAACAGCTCCAGCTTGAGTACTAAAGCTTCGATGTCATACGGCTCCGAGAGGAGCTCCCACGCACCAGTGCGGTAGGCCTCGAGACGCTGGGCTCGTGTTGAGGCGCCAGATGAAAGCAGGATGATCGGAGTACCGGCCACGAAGGCCGGTTCATCACGAAGGATGCGAATGACGTCGAGTCCGGAGATGTCGGGAAGCCCGGCGTCGAGCACGATCGCATCGGCCCGCGTGGTCCGGATCAGTTCCAGCGCCTGCCTCCCCGTAAAGGCGCGAACGGTGGCGAAGCCCCTCGGGCCCAGCACGCTTTCCAATGCTCGGGACGCCCATTCCTGGTCGTTCGCGAGGAGGACAAGAGGGGGCGAGCTCTGCAGGTCGATGACCGGTGTTGCCATGGCGGGTTACACGTGACAGAAGAAACAGGTCGACACCCCCTTTCCCATGCACAATGCGTGCTCCCCGGGGAGGCCCACGGTTCCACCCGCGGGTGCGACCTATTAATTCGGTGGTGGGCCCTTCAGGGCGAGGAGTCCACGCTTTGGGACGTGCTTCTGAGAATCGGCTGCTCCTCAGGCGTGACGACGGCGGTGCGCCGTCGTTTACCGTGCGGGGCCGTTGCGCTGGAGCGGCGGGTTGCGGTGGGGCTTCGGCACCCTGCTTCGAGCCCCGGGGCATGAATCTCGCTTGATCCCTTGTATCGTTATCACACAGCATTACTTAGGACGCTCCAATGACAGTCGCCCCGCCTAGCACGCCCCCTGCAAGGAGTCCCGGCATAATGAAATCCCTGCTCTCGAACCTGTTCCGCCAACACCATCTCGGACGCGTCTTGCTTGCGGCTGGGCTGGCGCTACAGGGTCCGGCAGCCTTGGGGGCTCAGGACCTCATTGGAACGCAGCGCCGGCAGGCAACGCGGGCTGAGCTCGAGCAGGCCATTGCCGCCGCCGAGCAGGCCCAGGCAGTCTCGGAACCCAAGACCCGCGAGAAAATGGCGACGCACGTAGCGTCCCTGCGGCAGCGCCTCCGCAACGGTGACTTCTCACCGGGCGACCGCCTCTACCTGACCGTGTTGGGTGACTCTGCCCTTTCGGACACCTTCACGGTGAAGCAGGACCAGAGCATCGCCCTGCCGAACCTCCCGGAGATCTCGTTGCGGGGCGTGCTCGACTCGGAGCTGCCCGGCCACCTCTCCAAGGAGCTCTCGAAGTACCTCAAGGACCCTCAGGTCACGGCGACGGGATTGATCCGCCTCTCGATCATGGGCGCGATCAGCCGGCCCGGCTTCATTACGGTTCCCGTTGATCAGCTTGTGACCGACGTGGTCATGAATTCGGGGGGGCCCGCACAGACCAGCAAGTTCCAGGACACCTACGTTAAGCGCGGGGACAAGACCCACCTGAACCACAAGCAGTTTGCCGAAGCCGTAAGGACTGGCAAGACGGTAGGTGACGTTTCGCTGCGTGATGGTGACGAGATCTTCATCCCCGCTGCGACGACCACCAACAAGTTGACCGTATGGCTACCACTGCTGACGGCCGCGACGACCGTCTACTGGATTACCCGCGGCGGACGCGGGCGCAACAATACGCCGTGAGCGTGGATCACACGGGAGACGAGGCTGGGGTGCAAGTCACCTGGAACGGAAGCGCAGAGCCAGTCCGTGAGGCACGGGTGAGCACTCCCGGACCGCGCGCGAGGGCGCGCATCATCGATCAGTCGCGTCCGATCGAACGCCCGCGCTCGCTCGATGCGCAGGCCAGGGACGTGGAGTTCGAGGTGACACCGCGCGATCGCCATGAAGGGCTTTCGCGGGCGATGAACGTGGTACTGGCGGGACTCGGCCTGGCCGTGTCGATGCCCGTGCTGCTTTTCGTCTCGATCCTGATCAAGCTCTCGTCTCGTGGCCCTATCCTCTACACGCAGACGCGCGTGGGCCTCGACCGTCGCTGGAAGCGGACGCTCGCCCTCCGCGAGGCGCGCATGGAAGATCTCGGCGGCCAGGTCTTCACGATCTACAAGCTGCGCACCATGCGCGTGGACGCCGAGAAGCGTTCGGGCGCCGTGTGGGCCACCGAGAACGACCCGCGGGTCACCGGCCTGGGCAAGTTCCTGCGGAAGTACCGCATCGACGAGGTGCCGCAGCTGTGGAACGTGTTGTTGGGCGACATGAACATCGTCGGCCCGCGACCGGAACGTCCCAGCATCGTTGCGCGGCTCCGCGAGGACATCCCCGAGTATCGTTGCCGCCATCGCGTGAAGCCGGGGCTGACGGGCATGGCGCAGATCAACCAGAAATACGACGCCTGCCTCGAGGACGTCCGCCAGAAGGTCAACTGGGATTTGCGCTATATCGGCGAGCAGGGCTTCTGGCTCGACGTCCGCATCATGCTGAAGACGGTGCCGTCGGTGTTGCTCAGGTTCCAGGGCTGGTGATTGGGGCGAGCGGGGGATACTGCGAGCGGGGGATACTGCGAACGGGGGATGACGCGAAGGGAAAAGAGCCGCCGACCAATGTCGAGCGGCTCTTCTGTTTTAGCGATGAGAGTTCGTGACTTCACGCCCCCCACGCTCGCACAGCCCCCCGCTCGCTCCACCTCCCGCTCGCTCCACCTCCCGCTAAGCGCCGCGCAAGCGTCAGCGCAGCGCCAGCTTGTTGTACACCGCCCCAATGATGCGCCCGATCGCCCATCCCAGGACGAACCCGTAGATGAACCCGAGGAGGCTGCCGCCGAAGCTCACGCGGTAGCCGGGGAAGAAGGCCGAGAGCAGCGCGAGGTGCTTGCCGACCTGGGCGCCGCCCTTGATCACCAGGAAGTTGGTGGCGAGGAAGAGGCCCCCGCCGAGGAGCATGCCGAAGGAAATCCCCCACGCCTGGGCGTTGAGGGCGAGGAGTCCTTCCTGGATCGTCTGGTCTCGCGAAGCGGCCATGCGTCGGGCGGGCTAGATGTGGTCGAGGAAGTTCCGCGTCTGCTCGATCTCGGCGCGCGTGCGGATCATGAAGGCCGACACCGCAAGGGCGAGGTTGCGGCAGAAGGCCACGAACCACCCCGCCACGAAGGACACCAGGAAGCCCCATCCCATCCCGACGGCCACTCCCTTCCAGCTCACGGAGAACCCGGCGAAATATTCGCCGAGCAGGCCTAACGGGAAGGTCGAGGCGCGCGGCACGAGGAGGCAGGCCATCGTGATCCCGCCCATCAGCAGCGCGCCAGCCACCCCCGTTGCGACACCGAACGCCGCCTTGTGCAGTCGCGCAAAGGCGAGTTGCATCGCGGGGATGATCAACTCCTCCGTGGTGTGGCGGACCTCCGGGGCGTCAAGCGTCAAGCGGCCGTCAGGCATGGTTCTCCTTGTCCGCGGTCCAGGTGCTCCGGTTGCGCGTCGGCACGGGTGGCCACCGCTTCACGCCGATCTCCGAATACGCCTCGATCGTCGGGTCCTGCCGGGGCGCGCCGATCAGTTCGTGCAGCATCATCCCGAGGCCGAACGATATCCCGTTCAGCAGATAATACAACAGGTGCACGGGAATGACGCGCATCGCGAACCACACGCCGCGGGCGCGGGCGAAAAAGCCAAGAAGCGGCATGCTGAACAGGACCGCCGCCACCAGGCACACGCCACCGGCGATTGCAGGACGCCAATCGAGCAGGGGGAGTGACGCCAGCAGGCTGAGCGTGCCGAGCCACACCAGGATGGTGTTGAGCTTCTCGGTCCAGCGGAGGTTGAGCGTGCCGCTGGAGAGCATGGTCCCGCGGTGCGCGAGCAGTCGCGCCCACGGAATGCCACGATCCGTGAGGTCGGTCTTGAGCACGCCAGCCAGCGTCCAGCGCTTGAGGTGCGTGGCCTGGATCTCGGGGCGGAGGAGGATGCGATGGCCAAGCCGCCGAATGCGCCCGCCCATCTCAATGTCCTCGATCTGCGGACGGGAGTAGTGCCACTCGTCGTACATGCCCGCCTCCTCGAACACCTCGCGTCGCACGGCCCCTGCGCCGGCCCAGAATGTTTCGACGTCCCCCCCGTTCTGCTGGTGCACGTGGTGATGGAGCAGGTTGCGGTACTGCGAGACGAATCCCTGCGCGGCCGGACGATCATCGTACGACCCGAACACGGCACCAGCCTCGGGCTCGAGGCGCATCACCTCGAGGAACCGCCGCAGGGTGTCCTGGTGCACCACGACATCGGCGTCGAAGAACATGGCGATGTCCCCCCGCGACACCTCGAACCCGCGATTGCGGGCGTAGGCGGGGCCCATCGACTTGCCCGGGAGCTTGATCACGGTGTCTGCATAACGAGCCGCGACCGCGGCGGTCTCGTCGGTCGAGCCGTCGTCCACGACGATCAACTCCCAGTGGTCGCGCGAGAGATCGCTGCCGCAGATCGCCCCAAGGGTCCGCGGCAGCATACCCGCGGCGTTCTTCGCCGGAACGATGATCGAACAGTCGGGACGCCGACTCATGCGACCTGCCTCGCCACGCCGGCGGGACCGGCGAGGAGCCCACGCAGCTGGCGGCCGCGCGAGCGCAGCCACAACAGGGAGCGGAACGCGGCACTCCCCCAGCGGTCGAGGAGACCGGGAGCGCGCAGGTAGTACATGTCGAGCCGTGGCATGAGGGCTCGGTCCTCCACGGCACGCAACGCGCGCAACTCCGTCGTGCAGGCGAGCGCGAAGTGCTGCCGCACGACCTTCGCGCTCGTCGCGTCCCACGCGCCATAGGGATAGGCGAACGTCGATGGCCGAACACCGGTCTGCCCTTCGATGTCCTCCACGCAGCCGCCGAGTTCGCCCTCGAGCTGCGTGGCGGGAATCGCCGGGAGCGCCGGATGGGTGCGCGTATGCGCCCCGATCGCGAACCCGCGCTCACGCAGGCGAGCGAGATGGTCCCACGACATGAGCGGGAGGTGCGGGATCCCCGTCACCTGTCGTCCGCCCCAATCGTTATGTGCGCCAACATGCCCAGGCACCGCGAACACCGTCGCCGGCAGCCCACGCGCCTCGAGTTCGGGCGCCGCGTCGCTCCAGAAGTTCTCGAAGCCGTCATCGAAGGTGATCGCCACTGCGTCCTCATGGGACGGGACGTCGGGCAGCGCCTCCAGCGACACCACTCGCACGCGCCCCGACGCGAGGAACGCGCAGTGCGCGCGGAACTCGGCTCGGCCCACCGAAATCGGCGAACCCGAGTCGTCCACGGAGTGGTAGGTCAGGATGGCGCGCATCGACATCAGCCGCGCGCACCGGCCAGGGTGTCCGCAATGCGGGACCGCTGGTCCTCGACGACGTCGCGGATGATCTCGTCCAGCGGCGTCATGGGCTTGAATCCCGTCAGGCGCTCGAGCTTGGAGACATCCGGCACGCGTCGCATCATGTCCTCGAAGCCGACCGGGTACGCCTCGCTGTACGGCACCAGCCGGATTTCCGAGGAGCTCCCCGCGGCGTCGCGCACCATTTCGGCGAGGCCCATCATCGAGACCTCCGTCGTGGTCCCGACGTTGAACACCTCACCGATGGCCGCCGGCATGGCGGTGAGCCGGACGAGGGCCTCGATGGCATCCTTCACGTGCCCGAAGCAGCGGGACTGCGTCCCGGTGCCGTACACCGTGATGGGCTCGCCGCGCAGCGCCTGCTGCGCAAAGTTTGGCAGCACCATGCCGTATCGTCCGGTCTGGCGCGGGCCGACCGTGTTGAAGAAGCGGGTGATGATCACCGGCACCCCCTTCTCGCGCACGTACGCCAGGGCGAGCCATTCGTCCAGGGCCTTCGAACAGGCGTAGGCCCAGCGAGAGTGCGACGTGGGGCCCAGCTGCAGGTCCTGGTCTTCGCGGAACGGGATGGACGTCGACTTGCCGTACACCTCGGACGTGGACGCGACCACCACCAGCTTCTGCTTCTTGGCCGCGGCGCCGAGCACGACTTCGGTGGCGCGCACGTTCGTCTCGATCGTGTGCACCGGCCGCTCGACGATCAGCTTGACTCCAACGGCCGCCGCGAGGTGGAACGTCACGTCGGCGCGATCGACGAACTCCGACACGAGCGGGACCTCGAGCGCCGAGCCGATGCGATACTCGAACCCCTTGCGGCCGACGAGGTGCGCAATGTTCTCCATCGCACCGGTCGACAGGTCATCGAGGACCATCACGCGATCGCCGCGGTCGAGCAGGCGCTCGGCGAGGTGCGACCCGATGAACCCACAGCCACCTGTGATGAAAACGTTCACGCTGCCTCCGAAAAACCCATGAGTGACGCGGTGCGCGCATTTCCCTTGCGGAGCGCGGCGCGTCGGATGATGTCCAGATACTGCGGCACCACCACCCGTTCCGACCACCGGTCCACGTAGGCCCGGTACCCCGCCGCCGCCAGGGCGGCTCGGTGTGCCCCGTCGTGGGATAGACGAGTCATGGCGGCCAGGAGTTCGTCCCGCGTGGAAAAGAGCTCCCCGCCGCCGGACCCCTCGACGATCTCGGGGAACGGCCCCAGCCGCCGGGCGATCACCGGGGTCCCCTGCCGGAAGGCCTCGATCAGCACGATCCCGAAGGTCTCGTAGCACTCTGAGGGGACGAGCAGTGCGATCGCATGGGCATAGTAGCGCCGCAGTTCCTCGGGCGCGATCCGCCCCAGGAACTTGACGTTAGGCAGCCCTGCGGCAAGGGCGTGAAGGGCGCCGGCATGCGTGCCATCACCCGCCACGAGCAATTCCGCCCCGGGCAGGTCGCGGAAGACGGGGATCACGTCGTCCAGCCCCTTGATGCGCTCGAGCCGACCGGCAAAGAAGAAGTAGGGCCGGTCGTGGGGAGACGACCCCTCGGCCCGGGGCATGACTTCGCCAGGGGCGGGGTCGGGCAGGAAGTACGGAAGCACCTCCATCTCCTGCCGCAGCCCGAACTCCCGATGCTTGGCGCGGCTGAACTCGCTCATGGCGATGATCGTGTCGATCCGGTCGAGTTCCCGATCGAGGTATCCCGTGAAGCGCCAGAGTTGCGGCGGACGGCCGTACGCGAGGGAGCACTTCACGCACTCGCGGCCCGTGCACAGCTCGCGACCATGACGCCAGAGCACGTGGGTCGGACAAACGAGCCAGTGCTCGTGGGCCATGTACGCCGTGACCGCGCTCCCGGCCATCTGGAAGAGCCCGGGGCCGCCGATGAGCGACACATTGTGGTAGTTCACCACATCGTAGTGGCCGCGATCGATGATCTCCTGCAGGCGGGGCCCCTGCACCACCGGCCGGCCGAGCTGCTGCGTGAGCAGCGTCGACGCCACCGGTGCCGCGCTCGACAGCCGGATCACTTCCACGCCCTCGTCGGTGTCGTGTGCGGGCACATCCGGCATCGGGCCTGAGGTCAGGACCCGATAGGCATCGGTGTCATGCACGACCGTGACGTGATGGCCGAGCTTCACGAGGCCCCGAGAGAGGCGCTGGATGCCCACGGCGTCACCGCCGAACGAGTGCGGCGGGTAGAACGTGGTCAACATCAGGAAGCGGGCACTCATGCGGCAGCCTCGCGTAGCGCGTCGTACGCCGCCGCCGCTCCCGCCTGCCACGTCAGCGCCCTCGCCTGCGTGAACGCCACGGCACCCATCTCCCGCCGCCGGGCCGGAGAGTCGAGCAGCGTCCGCATTGCTGCCGCGATCTCCGGCGCGTTGCCGGGAGCGACGAAAATGCCGCCGCGGGCGAGCAGGTCCGGCAGGGGACTCTCGCGCGTCGCAATCACGGGCGTCCCGCACGCGGCACCTTCCACGGCCGGAAGGCCAAAGCCTTCCGACTCGCTCGCCAGGACCACCGCGATCGCCCCTGAATGCACGTGGCGCAACTCCTCGTCAGGCACGAAGCCCGTCCAGTGAACGAAGGCCTCCGTCCCCTCATCGCGCACGATCGCGCGCAGGCGGTCCCCTTCGCCGTGAAACACGTCACCACTCATGCGGCCAACCAGGAGCAGGTGGGGGGCAAGGCGGCCCGCGTCGCGCGTCACTTCGGCGTGCGCGCGCAACACCGCGTCGACGCGCTTGTGCGGGTTGAACCCACCGACATATACGAAGTACGGCGCGTCGCCG
>JACMLI010000555.1 GCA_014379705.1 Gemmatimonadaceae bacterium | reverse complement strand
GAAGACGTACTCCGTGTCGACGTGCGTGTGGTTTCGCTGATCCGTGATGTGTGCGACGGTCTGATCATGGAGCCACACGCTGCGTGCGGTTGGCGGCAGCCCCAACTGCCCAGCCACGTGCGCAGGTATGGCGCCGATGACCTGGATGCCGCTGGCCCAGCGACTGGGCCGCAGCACTGCCTCAATGTCGAGCTTCTGATGGACCCGCGTGGTGCTCATTCAGCGCTCCGGGTGGGGGCGAGCGTGATGGAGACGCGCGACTGAAACCCGAAGTAACGGGGGGGATTCGGGGCTCGAGCAGGCTTGCCTGGACACACGAACGACATAGACGTCAGACGTCTTTGCCGTCCCCACCCTATCGCGCGACTGCCGCCCCTTCCGGCGCCGGCGCCATCGCGGGCTCCACGAAGTACGCATTGTAAGCGTACTGCAACACCATACGTTGCGTGTTGAAGTACGAGCCGTTCACGGCGATCGCGTTGCGCATCACTTCGGCGTAGCGATACGGCAGGCCGTAGAACATTGGGAGGATGATCCGCTCGAGCTTGTCGTAGAGATCAGTCGCGTCTCCCGACGGGTCGCGCGGATTCTCGCGGTCACCACCAATGCCCCACCCCGTCGTGCCCTCGTGGCACCCTTCGATCCACCAGCCGTCCAGCACGCTGAAGCTGGGAACGCCGTTCAGCGCGGCCTTCATCCCGCTCGTGCCCGACGCTTCGAGCGGCGGAATCGGGTTGTTGAGCCAGATGTCGCAGCCGGACGTCAGCACGCGGCCGAGCGACATGTCGTAGTTCTCGAGGTACACGACGCGCACGGCCGCCCCGAGCTCCCGAGATGCCTCGAAGATGCGCTTGATGATGTCGCGGCCGCTGCCGTCACGCGGGTGCGCCTTCCCGCCGTACACCACCTGAAGGGGCCCGGTGTGCTTCGCGATCGCGCGCAGACGCTCGAGATTGGTGAAGAGGAGATCGGCACGCTTGTACGGGGTGGCACGCCGCGCGAACCCGATCGTGAATGCCTTGGGATCGAGCTGTACGCCCGTCCGCTGAACCACCTCGTCGATCAGGTCGCGTTTGGCGCGACCGTGCGCCTCACGAACCTCATCGAGGGGGATCGTGCATGCGTGACGGAGAAAAAAGCTGTCGCGCCGCCACTCGGGGATGAACTTGTCGAAGAGCTCCCGCATGGGGTTCGCCGTCCAGGTGACGGCGTGGACGCCGTTCGTCACCGCGGTCATCGGGAATCCCGGGAACATCTCCTGCGACACTTCCTTGTGGCGGTGCGCCACGGCGTTGATGAAGCGCGAGCACCGGAGCGCGAGGTACGTCATGTTGAGCTTCCCGTCGGACCAGAGCTCGGCGGCGTCCAGCAGGCCCGCGATGCGTGCCCCGAGGACGGCGCGCGCCAGCTCGGCCGGGAACGAGTCGTGACCCGCGGGCACGGGCGTGTGCGTCGTAAAGATGCATTGCCGTGCGACCGCCTCGATGTCGGCGACGGTTGGCGTCCGTTGCTCCCCTCCCAGGCGACGCCCGAGCAGGCTCAGGATGAGCAGCGAGGCGTGTCCCTCGTTGATGTGATGCTGCAGGGAGACGGCCGGATAGAGCTGCGCCAGGAGTGCCGCTCCGCCCATGCCTAACACGACCTCCTGACAGAGCCGGTAGCGGGGATCGCCACCGTACAGCGTATCCGTCAGGGCGCGGTCCACTTCCGAGTTCTCCGGGAGGTTCGTGTCCAGCAGGTACACCGGCACTTCGTGGTGCGAGACGCCGCGCACCGTGTACCGCCACGCGCGGACCTGGACCTCGCGCCCTTCGACCTGCACGGTGACACGCGCCGGTGCCTCGAGAAGCGAGTTCTCGGGAAACCACTCCGCGGGACTCTCCGACTGATTGCCGTGTGAGTCGAGATGCTGACGGAAGTAGCCGCGCCGGTGCGCGAGCGTGACGCCGACGACCGGGAGCGCGAGGTCGGCCGCCGAGCGTAGTGTGTCGCCCGCGAGAACGCCGAGGCCTCCACTGTAGGTGGGGAGCGCTTGTTCGAGGGCGATCTCCATCGAGAAGTACGCGACGCGCGGTGTGGCAGCGGACATGAAATCTCCGAGTTATACGGCTATCAGCAGCGCTCCCAGGAAAAATGATCTCGGATTGACCCCGCGCCAAGCCCGTCGGAACGTCTGCGGCCCCCGACAGCGAGACGGGCAGCCGGGTCACCGCCGTCAGCGTGGTGGAATCCACTGCCGCTCCACGCCGAGCGCGCGCTGCACGTCGTCGCTCCCACTCATCTCGTCCAGGCTCATCGTCATGCGACGCGTCCAGCATGGCCACCGATCGGATCCGACGCCGGGAAGGTTCACCGGCTCCACTTCGCCGGCGAGGTCGTCGAGGGAGAGCCCCACCAGCCACGATGGCGTGCGCCGCAGGAACGAGT
>JACMLI010000073.1 GCA_014379705.1 Gemmatimonadaceae bacterium | reverse complement strand
GCGCAGCGCCGCGCCCTCCTGCTCGCCCCCTCGCGCCCATTCTGGGCGACACGCGCCCCCGACACCGTCACGGCCGACGTCGAGACGTCGCGGGGCACGATCACGCTCGAGCTCGTGCGCGCGTGGGCGCCTAACGGCGTGGACCGGTTCTACAACCTCGCCCGCGCGGGCTACTTCGACGACTCGCGCTTCTACCGCGTGGTGTATGGCTTCGTCGCGCAGTTCGGCATCGCCGGGGATCCCGTGATCGCGCGGCTCTGGAACCAGCGGAAGATCCGCCCGGACTCGGTGCGCACGCCGAATGCGCGCGGGACGATCTCCTACGCGCAATACAAGCCCACCGACCGCACGACGAACCTCTTCATCAACCTGAACGACAACCTCAAGCTCGACACCCTGGGCTTCGCGCCGATCGGGCGCGTGGTGCAGGGCATGGACGTTGCCGACAGTCTCTACGCGCGTTACTCCGAGCTGCCAATGTCCGACCCGCCGATGGGCGACGCGAGGCGGCTCTACCGGGAGTCGAACAAGTACATGGACGCCGAGTATCCGAAGATGGACCGCATCGTGAAGATTACGATTCGACCGCCGGCCTCCGCGCCGCCGTGACCACGCCGGAAGCGAGCGACACCTTCATCATCGATCCGGCAGCCAGTCGGCTCACCGTCCAGGCCTTTGCCGGAGGGCTGCTCTCGGCGCTTGGGCACAATCCCACTTTTGCGACGCGGCAATACCATGGCGCGGTGACCTTCGACCCCGCAACGCCGGCGTCCGCATCACTCACCCTCACGGTGAAGGCCGCGTCGCTGGCGCTCGTGGACGCCGTGAGCCAGGCCGATCGGCGCTCGATCGAGAGCACCATGCACGATGCCGTGCTCGAGAGTGCGTCGTATCCGGACATTCGCTACGTCAGCAGGCAGGCGACGGTCAGGACATCGTCGCATGGATCGTTCGAGGCAACGCTGCGCGGCACGCTCAGCCTCCATGGCGTGGACAAGCCGGTCGATATTCCCGTGAAGGTGGCGCTCACCGCTGACATGTTGCGCTCCGTTGGGGAATTCACGCTACGCCAATCCGACTACGGCATCAGGCCGGTGACCGTGGCGGGCAGCATGCTGAGGGTGAAGGACGACCTCACCTGCGCGTTCGACATGGTGGCGAGGCGCCAGCCAGGCGCGACGGCCACATGAGCCGCGCGAACCACGGAGCGACGATCGTGCTCGCCGAGCACGATCCGGCGTGGACGTCTGCATTCTCGATTGAGGCGGCGAGCGTCGCCGCCACACTGGGCGATGCGCTCCTCGCCTTGCACCACGTGGGAAGCACCGCGATCGTGGGGATCCGCGCCAAGCCGGTCATCGACATGCTCGCCGTCGTCACGGATGTCTCGCGGCTCGATGCGATGCCGAACGTTCTCGCTGGCCTTGGATACGAGGCGAAAGGAGAGTTCGGCATCCCCGGACGGCGCTACTTTCGAAAGGACTCCGAGGCGGGCGTGCGTACGCACCAGATCCACGCGTTCGGCGAGGGCTCGCGCGAGATCCAGCGTCACGTCGACTTTCGTGATTACCTGAGGGCTCATCCCGTGGACGCCCGCGCGTACGAAGCCCTCAAGCTCGACCTCGCGGTGCAGTGCAATGGCGACATGGAGCTCTATGGTGACGGCAAGACGATGTTCATTCGTGACATCGAGCGCCGCGCGGCCCTCTGGCGTCGGGTCACTCCTTGATTGACACGGGGCTCCGGACCTGCGTTTGCCAACTCTCCCTTGATCGTCGCTCCGGCGAATGCCGGAGCCCCGTGTCGTTATCCTGGGCATCGTGGACTACGATACGCTGGTGCAGGCTTACATCCTTGTCATGTGCGCAATGAAACGTTGCTCCCTCCGATCGGCACTGGCATGGGCACTGCTCGCCGCGTGCGCCCCCTCCGCGGATGACGAACCCGCGAGTGCAGGTGAGTCGCCGTACCTCCTCGTCTTTGCGGCCGACGACGACATGAAGGAGAGCGACTTCCTCGCTGTCTTCGACGTGGGGGTCACGAGCCCCGATCGCGGCAAGGTGGTTGCCACCACGCCGACCGGCCTCACCATGTCGATGCCGCATCACATGGAGTACGTGCTCCCGCCAGCGGGGGAGCCACTCTTCGTGAACGCGCACGCCAGTGAGCGCGCGCTCCTGGTCGACGTCGCGCACCCACTGGCGTTGAAGATCATCAGGAACTTTTCGCCCCCGGCGCCTCTCCGGTTTCCCCACGACTTCTCGCGGACGCCGACCGGCACGCGGCTCGTGGGCTTCCTCCGCAGTGAAGGGGAGGGAATCGACACCACGGAAACGGCGAAGCCCGGCAACTCCGGAGGCATCGCCGAGTACAGCGCGTCGGGTGAGTTGATGCGGACGGCGTTGGCGGGGAACGCCCGCGACAAGCCCGTGCGTCCCTACGCATTCGCCCTGCTCGAGGACATCGACCGTCTCGTCGTGACGAGCGCGCCGATGATGGAGGAGACGTCGGCGGACGTGGTGCAAGTCTATCGGTACTCGGACTTCACGCTCCTCGCGACCATCGACCTGCCTCCCGGGCGCGGCGCCAACGGACAGGTGGTAGAGGGCTCCGAGCGCGCCGGCTTCGGCCCGCGCATCCTCGCCGATGGATCGGTGTTCTTCAACAGCTACGGGTGCGCGTTCTATCGCCTCAGTGAGATCGCCAGCGCCGCGCCGCGGCTGCAGACCTTCTTTGCCCTCGACACACCGGCGCCCGAGAAGGCGTCGTCGATTCGCGGATCGTGCGGCATCCCCGTGGTCTACGGGCACTACTGGATCAATCCGGTGGGCCAGCTGCACGCGGTGGTCGTGCTCGATGTCGCCGACCCGTCGAACCCGCGCGAGGTGTCACGCCTCACGACGCCTGACGGGTTCAATCCGCACTGGCTGGCGCGCGATCCGCGGTCGAACCGGTTGGTCCTCGGCGCCGAACTCGGGGGTGAGGAAGGATTCTACGTCCTGCGCTTCGACGAGCAGACGGGGCAGCTCACGTTCGACGAGACGTTGAACGCCGATGGGAGGCCAGGCTACATCAGTCTTGCCGGCCAGTCGTGGCCGCACGGAGCGACGGGGAAGGCGTGGGGGCACGCCGCACTGTTCCTGCCGAAGGAGGCGACGGAGCAGGAGCCCCGACGGTAGCCCTGGTGCGCGCCGCTCGTTCAGGCAGGTCTTCGACCTGCTCGCGGCGAGCAAGCAACCGAGTACCTTCCGGTACCTCGCTACCCGCCGTGATGATGACTCGATTGTTCCGTGCGCTCATCTCCCTCGCCATGCTTTCCGGTGCCATGTGGGCCGCGCCGGCCGCAGCGCAGACCGATGGCACGTGCATTCCCGTCAGCCAGCGCGAGGGGCGAGCCTTCGGATGCTTCATCACCGCCCGCCAGGAGCTCGGTGCCCTGCCGGGCAGCCCCGACCTCTATTGGCACGTCGACAGCTTCCCCACGGTCGAGTCCGCGCGCGGTGCGGCGAGCCCACGCAGTACCGTGGTCGAGTCGTTAGGCCGGATCTGGCTCTTCACGATCGCCGAGAAGGCCTGGACCGCCCCGGACGGAGCCCACGTCGCGACCATCGGGCCGCTGCCGCTCTTCCCGGCGAACGCCTACGCCGCGACGTACATGGAAGGCGTGTTTCAACCCGGCATGGCCTCTGTCGTGCATCGACATCCGGGAGCCGAGGCGTGGTATACGCTCGAGGGCTCGATGTGCCTGGAGACGCCCGATGGCCGCCTCGACCAGCGCGCGGGCGATCCCGGCGTCTTCGTCGCCGGCGGAAAGCCGATGGTCCTCACCGGCACCGGTAGCGGCCCCCGCAAGTCCATCGTGCTGATCCTGCAGGACGCCACCTTGCCGCGGTCGACGCCAGCGCACGACTGGACACCGAGCGGCATGTGTCGCACGCCTGAGCCCGCCCGCCCGCCTAACGCGCCGCCCCGCTCCCCATCGCTGCCAGCAAGTACGCAAGGTTCGCCGTCCCGTCCATGATCGGCTCGTTCGTCGAGTAGTCGCCGTAGTCGTCGTGATAGACGATGAAGCCCGTGTTGAACGCCGCGTACTCGTCAGGCTCGAGCAGCCGGATCCCGATCAGGTTCTGGTAGATCGAGCGGTACACCGGCCCGTCGAGCAAGCCGCCTGTGAGTCGCGTCCCCGTCAGGCGCCAGACGTCGGAGTGCGGCGCGCGGGCGTACGTGCCGTCTCCCGGCACCCCGACCACCCTCGACGTGCCCCAGGGGTTCGCGCCGAAGAGCCAGTCGATCGCGGCCTGCTCGTATGACCGGTACCGCGCGTCGCCACTCATGCGCCGGTACAGCATGGCCTGCGTGGCGAATGACGCCATGAGGTTGTTCGAGCACCAGATGAACGGAATGCCCACGCAAAAGCCGTTCACCGCACTCACGTATCGGGACGGCCTCATGTCACCAAATGATAGGCCACGCCTCTCGGCGGCGTGAGTAGGCCCCGGCCGCCGCCATGCAGCGGTTGCGCATGCGGTAGCTTCCCTCAATGGCCTCCATGAATCCGCGAGGACGCGATGACCCCATGCGCACACCTGCACCCTTCCTGACGGCCCAGTGGCGTGACTTGCTCATGCTGAACTACGAGGTCGATCCCGCGGTGCTCCGGCCCTTGGTGCCTGCGGGAACGACGCTGGACCTCTGGCAGGGAGTTGCTCTCGTGAGCCTGGTCGGCTTTCGCTTCGTCGACACCCGCGTGCTTGGGGTGGCCGTTCCGCGACATCGCGAGTTCGAGGAGGTCAACCTGCGCTTCTATGTCCGTCGCGAGGCCGCCGATGGCAGTCGACGCGCGGTGGTCTTCATCCGTGAACTCGTGCCGCGCGTCGCCATCGCCTGGGTGGCGCGCGCGTTGTACAACGAGCCGTATCGCGCCGTACCGATGCAGCACCACGTGGCACGCGACGAGCGCGGTCAGGTGCTCCGCTACGAGTGGCGAGAGCGTGGCACGTGGACGGGGCTCTCGGCGCATACCGAGGGTGCGGCTGAAGCGCTCCTCCCTGGCTCGGAGGCCGAGTTCATCACGGAGCACTACTGGGGCTACACACGCCAGCGCGATGGGGCTACCGTGGAGTATCGTGTCGCGCATCCCGCGTGGCACGTGTGGACGGCGCGCGATCCGCAACTGCATGGGGCAATCGCCGCGACGTATGGAGGCGGGTTTGCCCACGTATTCGCTGCGCCGGCCCGCTCGGCGTTCGTGGCTGAGGGGTCGGCCGTGATCGTGTATCGGCCGCAACGGCTGGTCGTGAATGCGCGCTGATCTTGCCCTAACGAGTCCCGTCATGACCTCGCACTCCCACACCGCAGTCATGCGCGCATGCTCGATCGCGACCGCGGCCTGTCTCGTCCTCGCCGCCGGCTGCGCCAGTCCGCGTCCCGATGAAGGATTCATCGGCGTCGAAGGGGGACGCGTCTGGTATCATCGAGCGGGTACCGGGCCGGGTACGCCACTCCTCCTCCTGCACGGTGGACCCGGGAGCTGCAGCTACTACCAGAAGCCCCTCCTCGCCCTCTCGAGCGATCGCCCGGTCATCATCTACGACCAGCTGGGCTGCGGCAAGTCCGATCGCGTGACCGATACCACGCTGTTCACGGTCGATCGGTTCGTGCGCGAGCTGCAAGCGGTGCGCGATTCGCTCGGCCTGCGCGAGGTGCACCTCCTCGGCCACTCGTGGGGCTCAATGCTCGCCGCCGCGTACATGGGGACGAACCCGACCGGTGTGAAGAGCCTCATCATGTCGAGTCCCCTCGTGACCACGGCACAGTGGGAACTCGACGCCGACTCGTTGATCCGCCGGCTTCCCGATTCGATCCAGGTAGCCATCGCCTCGAACGAAGCGGCGCACACCACGGACTCCCCGGCCTATGCCGCGGCCATGCAGGCCTTCTATCGCGAGCATCTCCAGCGCCGGCCTCCACAGCGGCCGGTCGATGACGACAGCGGCAGTGCGGCCTTCAGCAAGGTGCTCTACGAATACATGTGGGGCCCGAGCGAGTTCACGTCGACCGGCACACTCAAGACGTTCGACTCATCGCAATGGCTCAAGCGCGTCAACGTGCCGGCGCTGTTCATGACCGGTGAGTTCGACGAGGCCACGCCAGCGTCCACGCGACGCTTCTCCGCGCTCGTGTCCGGCGCCGAGTTCGCGGTGATTCCGGGGAGCGGGCACATGACGCAGAACGACAACCTCGACGCGGTCCTCTCAACCATCCGAGGATTTCTCGCCCGTGTCGAAGGGCGGTAAACAGTTTGTCCCACGAGTTGCGAAGGGAACACTGGGCCACGATGTTGGGCGTCCCCGAATCGGTTCGGGGGGATACGCGCGGCATCACACTTCGGAGGACGTCACGTGGCACGGGTCAGCACCTACCTCAACTTCGCCCGCTCGACGGAGCAGGCGTTCGAGTTCTATCGCTCCGTCTTCGGCGGCGAGTTCGTTGGTGGCATCAAGCGGTATGGTGACATGCCGCCGTCTCCCGACCATCCCATGGCGGAGGGGGACGGCAACCTCGTCCTGCACGTCGAACTCCCGATCCTCGGCGGCTTCTTCCTGATGGGGAGCGACGCACCCGAGTCGATGGGGCACAACGTGAAGGCGGGAAACAACGTCTACATAAACCTCGAGCCTGACAGCCGCGAAGAGGCCGATCGGCTCTTCCAGGCCTTGTCTGCAGGTGGCGCGGTCGAGATGCCCATCCAGGACATGTTCTGGGGCGCGTACTTCGGCAGCTTGATCGACAAGTTCGGCACGAAGTGGATGGTGAACCACACCCCGACGCCCTGACCTCGCGACCCGCCCGCCTGGTTGCTCCCCATGGCCACGCGCGCCGATGTCCGACGCATTGCGCTCGCCCTGGCCGGCACCCGCGAGGAGGCGAATCGCTTTGCCTTCGAGGTGCCGGTCAAGGGAACGCTCAAGGGCTATGCGTGGGTGTGGATGGAACGCGTCGAGCCAAAGAAGCCGCGCGTGCCTAACCCTGGCGTGCTGGCCGTCCGGGTCGCGAACCTCGCGCAGAAGGACCTGATCCTCGCGGCGGAGCCGGCGAAGTACTTCACCGAGCCGCACTACAACGGCTTTCCGGCCGTGCTCGTGCGGCTCAGCGAAGTGACCGTGGCCGACCTCAAGCCGCTCTTGCGTGAGGCGTGGGCGTGCACGGTGCCCGCGGCATCGTCCGGAAAGCCGAAGCGGAAGGCAGTCACGAAGTCCCGCCGCGCCCGTTGATCGTCGCTCCGGCGAAGCATGCCCCGGCAGGCTGCAAGCCGGGGGCCGGCGCCCGGTGTCGTTCTCGTGGGCATCCTCGCTCGTGCCTTCAGGGCGACGAGTGGATTGCCTAACGCTCGCCCTTGAGCTTCTTCAGCTGCGCGTCCACGGACGCCGGCACCAGCAGGTTGTCCGAGATCTCCGCGATCTCCTCCGCATCGCGCCACGCGCGCTCCAGCTCCACCAGCTCCCCCTCGAACGCGCGACGCTCGGCTTCTTCGTGCAGCGCCATCTCCAGGGCGAGACGCTGCGGGGCAGGGAGGCTGTAGAGCCCATACTTGTTGAACTGGCCCTGCCTGCCCTTGGCCTTCCGCGCCGTCACCCCCTCCGTCATTGACTTGGTCAGCGTCGCCGCGCTCTCCGATGCATGCCGCAGGTAGCGTTCGGAGTTGCCGATGTCCTCGATCTGGCGCACGGCGTCGGCCACCTCCGCCTTCTTGCCGCCGAACCGGTTGACTTTCGGCAGCACGATCGACGCGACGCGCTCCGCCTCCGGGCCCGTGAAATTCGCCGAGCCGTTCTTGAAGCGCAGGTAGAGCGCCATCGACCCGTCGTCGGCGGTGGTGATCGCTGATTCCGCGAGGTGCCGGCGCCGGACCTCCATCACGCCGCCCTCATCACGACGCACCCGCGCGACGATTGCCTGCGGGCTGCCGTGGACGATGTTGCGGCCGAACTGTGCCAGCATCCATCCAAAGCCGCCAATGCTCACCCCAACCGCCGCCCCGCCGGCAACGATCGCCCCGATGGCGGCTACACCTCCGCCCGCCACGAGCATCGCGCGCGTCCGCCGCCGACCGAACTGGTCTCCATAGCGCCACGCCGCAAACTCGGGCCGGTGCGGTTCGCCGATGCGCACGAGCGTCGTCCCCTCGCGGAGCTTCGCGAGCCCGATGTTGTCCGTCGTCACGCGTTTCTTCGTGTCGCGATACAATCGCTCCGCCTGCTCGATCGCCTCCCATCGCTCGTCGAGCGGGGTGAGGTTCCACCGCTCACACGCGCGGCAGACGACCCAGAGTCGACCGCGCGCCGGGTCGAACGCGAGTCGCTCCCCGACGGGAAAGGCCTCGAGGGAGTCGTTCTGGCCGAGCGGCTTGTTGCAGAAGATGCAGGTGGAGTACATCGGAGTGTGGGCGTGCTCCGTACTACGACGCGGGTCGGTCCCGGGGTTCAGCAAGTCGAATCTGACCCGCCAGGGCGAACTCGTCCTGTCCAGGACGTGGGGACTCGCCAACGTCGAAGAGGGGCGAGCCATCACCGCGCGCATGACCTTCAACCTCGGGTCCGCGCCTGTCGACGCCACCGGGCGATGACAGCGTGCGGAGTGTCCGCTTCTCGCGCACGAACGACTAGACCGCGTCCGACAACGACGTGAACGAGAAGTCCCGCACCCGGATCGCCGGCATGGCGTCGCCGCTCACCGTCCGCACCGGCCGCCCGATCGCCTCGAGGTTGTTCAGCATGAACAGGGGCGACTCGTTGAAGCGGAAGTTCTTGATCGAGCGCGTGATCTTCCCGTTCTCCAAGAGGAACGTCCCGTCGCGCGTGAGCCCCGTGTACACCAGCGTGCGCTGGTCCACGGCGCGGATGTACCAGCAATGCGTCACGAGGATCCCGCGCGGGGTGGCCGCGATGATCTCGTCCAGCGACGCGGTGCCGCCTTCCAGCTTGAGCGATCCGGCGCCACCGGTGGGCTGCGTTCGCTGCTTGTTCGCCCAGAAGCGCGTGTACGCGAGCTGCGACAACACACCGCGCGAGACCCAGGCTTGCCTGCCTAACGGCAGCCCCTCCTGGTCGAAGGGAGCGGTCAACAACAGGGGGTCAGTGGGATCCGAGAGGAGCGTGACCCGCTCGTCGACGATCTTCTCCCCCACCTTCGTCGCGCCTCCACCCTTTGCGAACGCCGACCGTCCCTCGTCCGCGCTGCGGGCTTGCAGGGCACCGGCCATCAACGGAATGAGGTCGCCCGTCGCATCAGGCTCGAGGATCACGGTGTAGCGCCCCGGTTCCATGGCCACCGGGTTCCGCGACGCGCGCGATTTCGCGATCGCCCGCTGGGCGACGCGCGCGAAGTCGATCTTCGACCAGTCGTTCTCCATCGCGCCCGACCATCCCGAGCCGGTGCCGTCGTTCGTGCGCGCCGTGACCGTGTAGTTGGCGTCGGTGCTCCGGTGGTAGGCAAAGAGCCCCGCGTTGTTGCCGATGGCGGTGGCGCGTGCCGTGGTGACGAGGAAGCCTGCCACCTCGAGATCCTTCGCGGCCCGCGCCGGTGCGAGCGCCGCCAGCGCTGCCTTCGCCCGGTCGTCAGGCGTGAGTGACGCCGTCGACTCGAACCACGCCGGCACGCTCACATACTGCTGCGGTCCCAACTCGCCGAGGTACTCGGGATCTTCGGGGGCGAGCCTCGCGAGCGCTTCGGACTGCTCCACCGCCCGCTTGAGCCCCTCGTCGGTGCGAAGGTTGGTGACGACGCTTGCCTTCCGCTTGCCGAACACACTCTGCACGCGAATGGTCGTCACGTCGGACGACCCCGCGGTGCTCATCTGGTTGGCGGCAAAGCGCACGTTGGACTCGCGCGTGCCCTGCACGTTCACGCGGATCGCCTCGGCCTTCGAGTGCCGAAGCGTGCGTGTGATGAGGTCCTGTGCTTCCTCGCGCGTCAGGACGCTGCCCGCGGCCGCGGGCGGCTCAATCAGGCGTTTCGGGAAGGTCACCGTCATGCCCTCCCGGTGTTGATCACGTTCACGTTCCGGAAGCGCGACGGGGGACAGCCATGGCTCACGGCGTTCGACTGGCCCGGCTGTCCCTTGCCGTCGTTGAACGTGCCGCCATGCATGTAGCTCGACTTGCCGCCCACCATGTCGAGCGAGTTCCAGAACTCCAGGGACTTCATCTGGTAGGCGACGTCGCGCAGTTGTCCGACGATCTTCCCGTTGCGGACTTCGTAGCAGATCTGCGCGCCGAACTGCCCGTTGTAGCGCTGCTGGTCGATCGAATACGACGCCCGCCCGATCATCGCGATGCCCTTGTCGGTCGCGGCGATGAGGTCGTCCCACGACAGGTCGCGCGCCCCTGGCTGCAGCGAAACGTTTGGCATGCGCTGGAACTGCACGTCGGCCCATGATTGCGCGTACGAGCACCCGTGCGACCGCGTCGGCTTGCCCTGGCTCTTGTACCACCAGTCGAGCATCGGTGCCTGCTCTCTTGTCGTCTGGTAGTCGTTGAACACGCCGTCCTTCACGATGTGGAAGTCCTGTGGCTCCACGCCGTCGTCGTCATAGCCAATGGTGGCCAAGGCGCCGCGCTCCGAGCGATTGCCCACCACCTGCATCCACTCCGGCCCGAGCTTGAGCTTGCCAAGCACCTTCTCCGGGGGCGAGATGAACGACGTGCCGGCGTAGTTCGCCTCGTAGCCGAGGGCGCGATCGAGCTCGGTGGCGTGCCCAATGGTCTCGTGGATCGTGAGGAAGAGTTGCGACGGATGCAGGATCAGGTCCCAGCGCCCAACGTCCACCGGCTTCGCGCGCAGCTTTTCCGACGCTTCCTCGCCCCACGTGCGCGCGTTCGTGACGATGTCGGCCTCCAGCACGTACTCCCACCCGCGTCCGGCGGGCTGCACGACCTCGGGTCCGCGCGTGGCAAAGTCGCCGTTTCCGACGGCAGTGCAGGCAAGCGTCACCCAGCTGCGCACGTAGTCCTGCGTGATCACCGACCCGTCGGTGTTGGCATAGTTGCGCTCCTCCTTCACGAATGAGAGCCCGGAGCTCACGAAGCGCACGTTAGGCGCCTTGAGGGCCTCGGCATTGGCGCGCAGCAGCAGATTGGCCTTGTCTTCGACGGGCACCGTGAACGGGTCGATCGTGTACGCGCTGCGCCATGTGACATCCTTCTGCGCGGGCGCCGGTGCGAGCGTGACGCGCCGATCCTGCGCCACGCGGTTGGCCTTCGCGATTGCCACGGCCTCCTGCGCGGCCATACCGACGCCGCCCTTGGTCAACGCTTCCGTCGCGGCGAACCCCCAGCAGCCATTCACGAGCACGCGCACGCCACACCCCATCGTCTCGGAGTCGACGACGTCGGTGACCTGCGCTTCACGGGTCTGGATGGAGTTGGAGCGATTCCGTGAAATGCGGACGTCGGCCCACGAGGCACCTGCGCGTTTCGCCGCGTCGAGCGCTTCCATCATCAGCTCGCGCGTGGCGGCGTCGGTGTAGAGCGCGGGTGGCAGTGGCTGCGTCGGCGCCGCGGGCAGCAGGCGAGGGCCGATGACGGCGACGCCGACGGCGGCGGTACCCGTCTTGAGGAAGGTGCGACGTGAGGTCATATCGGCAGGTCGAGGGCGGTAGACTATAGTGGCGAGCGGACCAATCACCCGCCAGCGACGGGACGGAACCAGCACTCACCACTTCCATTTCCATGACACCTCCCCGCCCAAGCGCCGTCGTGTTCGCAGCCAACGTCGACCGCGCCTCGCGCTATTACCGCGACCTCGCCTCGATGGAACTCCTGCACGCGGACTCCACGCACGTGGTGCTCGCGATCGATGGCTTCGAACTCGTCATTCACGCCCTGCCGAACGAACCCGTGACGGCGCATGCACCCGTCGATGTTCGTGAAGATGCGTACATCAAGCTGTGTCTTCCGGTGGATTCGATCGTCGCTGCGCGGGAGCGGGCTGCGAGCCTCGGCGGTCACATTCGGGACGTGTCGGCGGAGTGGGAAGCGCGCGGCTTCCGCGCCTGTGATGGCTATGACCCGGAGGGCAACGTGATCCAGGTCCGCGAATCCGCAGGGGCCGCCCCAACCGACTGACCGCGAGGCGTCGCGTGCACGCTTGGATATGCCCGCCCCATCGCATGTGGGCTGCATCTGCTGCATGCCCATGCGCTGCCCTTCCACGTTAGGCCCACCGCACATAGCCTTCGGCCCATGACTTCCGTCCGCATCATCGGCGTGCCCATGGACCTCGGCGCTTCGCGTCGTGGCGTGGACATGGGGCCTTCCGCCGTCCGCTATACCGACCTCCGCGTCCGCCTCGAAACGCTCGGCCACACGGTCGAGGACGCCGGCAATGTTCCGGTCCCGTTCCGGGAGGACGCCGCCAAGGGTGCACAGCGCGGCGCTCGATACCTCGGCGCCATCACCGAGGTCTGCGCGGACGTCGCCGCACGCGTCCGAGCCGCGCTCGAGGCCGGCCAGGTCCCCGTCGTCCTTGGCGGTGACCATGCGCTCGCGGCCGGCTCCATTGCCGGTGCCGCCGCGCATCTGGCGGCCAGCGGCCAGAAGCTTGGCGTCGTTTGGGTCGACGCGCATGGCGACCTCAATACGCCGGCCACGTCGCGTTCCGGAAACGTCCATGGCATGCCCCTCGCCGCACTGCTCGGCAATGGGGACAAGGCCATGGCGAGCATCGGCGGGCCGCAGGGCGCCATCAAGGGCAGCGACCTCGCCCTCGTCGGGCTCCGCGACCTCGACCAGTCGGAGCGGGCGCACATCCGCAAGTGGAACCTCTCCGCCTTCACGATGCGCGCGCTCGACGAGCGTGGCGTGCGCGCTGTCATGGAAGACGCGATCTCCGTCGCGACAAAGTCCACCGGGGGACTGTGGGTGTCGTTCGACATGGACGTCATCGACCCGGACGAAGCGCCGGGCGTGGGCACTCCAGTGCCGGGGGGAATCACCTATCGTGAGGCACACCTCGCGATGGAAATGCTCGCCGACACGGGCAAGCTCGTGGGCGTGGACGTCGTCGAGGTGAACCCGGTCCTCGATGAACGCAACCGGACCGCCGAGATCGCGTGTGAGCTGATCCTGAGCGCGCTGGGCAAGCGCATCCTCTGACGCAACGGCGCCGATGACTCCAACGATCAAGTACATCCCGCCGGATTTCGCCTCTCCCGCGCTGGCGAACGCCCCCGTCGCCCGTACCGCGCAGGCCGACCGCGATGGCGTGCTTCCCGATGGCTTCTTTGCCACGACCAACCTGCCGACCTACGTGAAGGGAGCGGACGGTGCGTGGACGATGCCGCGCGAGCCGCGCATGGACGGCGTGCTGGTGCGGGACGCGTCCGGGACCTGGTGGGTGCGCGAGGGACGCCGCGTGAAGAACGGGGATGAGGTCGTCGTCGGGCGCGCCGAGGACGGGAGCGAGGGTGTGCTCGTGCACGCGCGCGGATTCCAGGCCGCCGAGGGTGGGCACGGGGACTTCCAGTTCATGTCGAGCCAGGTCTCGCGCGAGAAGCCGATCGACTACAGGAAGATTGCGCGCATGCTGGTCGACGAGAAGCGGCGCGGCGGCTACGTGCTCTGGGTCACGGGCCCCGCGCTGGTGCACTCGCGCGCCCGCGACAACCTCGTCTGGTTCATCCGCAACGGCTTCGTGCAGGCCCTCCTCGCCGGGAACGCCGTCGCCGTGCACGACATCGAGGCCAACATCGTCGGCACGACGTTAGGCATGACGAGCACCGGGGAACCCACCGAGAACGGCCACGCCGCCCACATGCGGGCGATCAACGCGGTCCGCCGCGCGGGCTCGATCGCCAGGGCCGTGAAGGACGGCACCATCACCGATGGCATCATGCACGCCTGCGTGGTGGAGGAAGTCCCCTTCGTGCTGGGCGGCTCGATCCGCGACGACGGCCCCCTCCCCGACGTGCTGACTGACGCCGTCGCCGCGCAGGACGCGACCCGCGCGCACACAAAACGCGCGACGATGGCCGTCATGATCGCGACGGCGCTGCACTCGATCGCCGTGGGCAACATGCTGCCGGCGTACTACGAGGACCCGCAGCGCGGGATCGTGGAGCTGCCGACGATTTGTGTGGACGCCAGCGAGTTCCTCGTGAGCAAGCTCAAGGACCGCGGCACGCACCAGGCAGTGGGGGTCGTCACCAACGCCCAGGACTTCATGAGCATCCTGCAGGCGGCCGTGGAGCGCGAGGTTCAGGTCGAAGCGACGGCGTGATTCGTCGCTCCCGCGAAGCCCGGAGCCCCGCGTCGTTGTCCCTCAGCCTCGTGCCTAGAACCCCAGGTATGCCCGCACCCGCGGCTCGATCCGGTCCGGCGTCCACGGCGGCGACCACACGAGATTGATCGTCGCCGTCCCGATCCCCTCGATCGTCTCCACCTGCCGCTGCGCGTCCCCCATGATCTCGGGCCCCGACGGGCACCCGGGCGACGTAAGGCTCATGTCCACGCGCACGTCGTTGCCTTCGACCACCACGTCGTAGATGAGGCCGAGGTCCACGATATTCATGTTGATCTCGGGATCCTTCACGCGCCGCAGGGCGACCTTCACGCGATCCGCGGTGAGCGGCCCGCCTTCGGATGCGACGTCCCCCTCGACGGCAGCGTCGGTGCTCGGCTCGCCGGACTCGCCCGCCGCGTGAGCCGGGCGGGGGAGGGGCTGGTCATCCTCGTACATCGGAAGTCCTCTCATACATCGGAAGCGAGATCGTCGTGCCCGACCACCCGGGCAAGCTAACCACAAGGCACATCGATCTGCCGCCCGCGCACCCCAGCAAACGACATCGGGCACGCTGCTTTCGCAGGTGCAACGGACTACGTTCAGTATTGACTGAATGAACTGAACGCCATAGCCTTCGTTCATGGATCCTGCCACCTCACGCTTCATCGAACGTTTCGGCCTCCTCTTCGAACAAGAAGGCTTCCCCCGCATCGCCGGCCGCGTCACCGCCTACCTCCTCGTCTCCCCAGGCGCCCGCTCCCTCGACGAGATCGCCGAGGCACTCGCCGTCTCCAAGGCCAGCGTGAGCACCGACGCCCGGCGCCTCGAAGCCAAGGGACTCATCGCCCGCACCAGTCGACCGGGCGACCGACGCGACTACTACGAGTTCGCCCCCGACGGCTTTCGCACCACGCTCCAATCCCGCCTCGACGTCACTCGGCGCTTTGGCGCCCTCCTCGCCGATGCACGCCAACTGCCCCTCGAGTCCGACGATGCCCGGACCCGGGTGAACGAATGGTCCGACTTCAACACCGCGATGACCGAATCGCTGGCCGTGCTGCTCGAACGCTGGAGCGCCCGGGACAAATCCCACCTCGAAACGCCCGCGTAGCCATGCGCTTCCTCCGACTCCTCCCGATCCTCGCCCTCGCGCCAGGCATCCTCGCATGCGGCGGTGGCTCCGAGGAAACCGCTGCGGCAACCCCGGCCCGCGCGACCGTCACGCTCACTCCGGGTGACCTCGCTGTTGCCAGCACGGTGGAACTCGCCGAGGGGGTCGCGATGTCCGGCTCACTCGAGCCCGTGAACACCGTCGAGATCAAGACGCAGGTCGCCGGCCGCGTCCGTCGCGTCCATGTCAATCGTGGAACCGGGGTGCGTCGCGGCCAGTTGCTCGTCGAGATCGAGGCCGAGGGCGTGCGGGGACAGGTCGCGAGCATGCGCGCGCAGGTATTGTCCGCCGAGGCTGACCTTGCCCTCGCCCGGCAGCGCCTCGAGTCGGCCAAACGACTGCATGCAGCCGGGGCCATCAGCGACATCGACCTCAAGTCCAGCGAAGCGGCGTTCCAGGCCGCCGACGCGCAGGTGGCGGCCGCGAAGGCGATGGCCACCACCGCCAGCGAAAACGAGTCGCATCGCGCCATCGTGTCGCCGATCGACGGCGTGGTCAGTGAGCGCTTCGTCGAGGAGGGAGAGGCCGTGAAGGACGCCGTGGCCGTCCTCACGATCGTCGATACGCGTACCCTCGAACTCATCGCACAGGTGGGCGTCGACGAGGCCATGAAGGTGCGCGTCGGCGCACCCGTGGCCTTCACGCTCGACGCCGTGAGCGGACAGGCCTTCACCGGTCGCGTGGCCCGCATCGATCCGCGCGCCGACCCGGCCACCCGACAGGTCGGGATCGCCTCACGTCTCCCTAATCCGGGATTGCGCCTCGTGGCGGGCCAGTTCGCCCGCGGTCGCGTCCTCACCGGCGCGGCGCGACAGGTGGTGGCGATCCCGGCGACCGCCG
>JACMLI010000554.1 GCA_014379705.1 Gemmatimonadaceae bacterium | reverse complement strand
GGCTGGTGCGGCCGCACCCGGAGGCGGGAAGACCGCGTTCGCCGCCTGGTGCCGCGCCCAGCTCTCGAAGTTCTCCGCGGTCACCGTGTACGCCCGGAACTTCATGTTGGCGTGGCTCGAGCCACAGTACTCGTTGCAGGTGCCGTTGAAGGCGTTCTCGCCCGTCGAATCGGGCGTGAACCACAGGTAATTCGTGCGGTTCGAGATCAGGTCGCGCTTGCCCCCGAGTGCGGGCATCCAGAAGGAGTGCAGGACGTCGGCGGTGCGCAGCTCGAAATTCACGGGGCGACCGATCGGCATGTACAACTCGTTGGCCGTCACGAGGTTGTACTCCGGGTACCGGAACTCCCACCACCACTGATGGCCGATCACCTGAACTGTGAGCGCCCCAGTGGGAGCGCCCGTCTGGTACTTCCAGATGCCCTTGACGGTCGGCACCGCGATGATCGCGAGAATGAACATCGGCAGGACGGTCCACGCGATTTCCATGGCGGTGTTGCCGTGGACATGCTTGGGATCCGGGGAGTTCGGTCGGCGACGGTAGATCACGATCGCGGCGATCAGGATCGCCTCGACGATGACGAAGACGATCGTGCCCCAGAGCATCATGCTGTCCCAGAGGGCCGTCGAATCACGGTTGAACTCCGTGGTCGGCTGGAACGTCGAGTTCGGGTACGACTCGCCGCAGGCGGCAAGCGCAATAAGGAGCAGCGCCGGCCATGCGACGCCTGCGAGCTGACGCGGTCGAAAAGTCCGTGTCATTCTCAATCCTGAGGGTGGGAGCAGAAGCCTTCGCGAAGGTCGCGAAATTCCGGGGGGAAAACCGCCTGAAACTACCGGCCTGACCTGAAGCAATCAAGCGGAGAAATCCCGTTCTGACGCGTTGATTCTCAACGACTTAGCGCTGAACGACCCGCAAACCTCAGTCTGTCGGTGATGTGCTGTCGGACGTGTGCAGCTGCTCCGTCTTCGTCACGGCGATGTCCAACGCGGTCCGGGTCTGCGCGACGAGCTCCCGCAGGGCACGCAGCCGTGCCTGATCCCCGCCCCCCCGCGACATCACCAGGATCAGCGACGTGACCTGGTCGGCAATCATCCCGAACTGGGCCTTGAGCGTCCCGGCCAGCGGCGTCGCCGTCCGGGTGATCGACTGCCGGAACGGGGCCGTCTCCTGCTGCGACCGGATGGCGAGCGCCATCTGCTCCACGAGCCCGTGCACACGCTGCAGCTGAAGCTGGGCCTTTTCCAGGGTCTGCATCTTCGCCAGGCCGGCGCCATCCATCTTCTTCACGCTGCCTCCTGGCGGGGTCCCCGCCGGTCCGCTCGCTTCGTGCTCAGCCCTTCCCGAGGATCATCGATGCCGGATTGAGGACCTCGTCCAGCTTCTCCCGGGTCATCAGGTTGCGCGAGATCACTACATCATACACTCCGCGTCCGGTGGCCAGCGCGTCCTTCGCCACATCGGTCGCGGTCTCGTACCCCAGCAGCGGCACGAGCGCGGTGACGATGCCGATCGATTCCTCGACAAAGCGCTTCAGCCGATCCGGGTTGGCCGTGATGCCGTCGATGCAGCGCGTGCGCAGCACGTCGCACGCCCGCGCCAACGACTCGATGCCGCGCAGGAGGCGATAGGCAATCACCGGCTCGAACGCGTTGAGCTGAAACTGCCCGGCTTCCGCCGCCATCGTCACGGTGATGTCGCCGCCGATGACCTCGAAGCAGACCTGGTTCACCACCTCCGGGATCACCGGGTTCACCTTCCCCGGCATGATCGACGAGCCGGGCTGCATCGGCGGGAGGTTGATCTCCCCGAAGCCGGCGCGCGGGCCGGACGAGAGCAGGCGCAGGTCGTTGCAGATCTTGGAGAGCTTGACGGCGCAGCGCTTGAGCACCCCGCTCAGCTGCACGAACGCGCCGGTGTCCGACGTCGCTTCCACGAGGTCGGGCGCGGTGACCAGCTCGATCCCCGTCAACACCGACAGGTGGCGTCGCACCGACTCGGCGTATCCCGCGGGCGCCGTGATGCCCGTGCCGATGGCCGTGGCGCCCATGTTGATCTCTCGCACGAGCAACAGGGACTCTCCGAGTCGCTCGACATCTTCGAGGATCGTGTGCCCAAAGGCGGAAAACTCCTGCCCGAGCGTCATGGGGACCGCGTCCTGCAACTGCGTGCGCCCCATCTTGAGCAGCGGAGCGAACTCCTTCCCCTTGGCGTTGAACGCCACCGCGAGCGCGCGCGATGCGATGCGCAGTCGTTCGATCTCGCCGTAGAGCGCAATGCGCACGGCGGTCGGGTAGACGTCGTTCGTGGACTGGCTCAGGTTGACGTGCTCGTTGGGGTGCAGGTGCTCGTAGTCCCCACGCCGATGGCCCATGAGCTCGAGCGCCCGATTGGCGATGACCTCGTTGCCATTCATGTTCGTCGAGGTACCCGCCCCCCCCTGGATGACGTCGACGAGGAAGTGTTCGTGGTGCCGCCCCGCCCGCACCTCGCGCGCTGCGTCCACGATCACCCGACACTTTTCCGCATCGAGCAGGCCGAGTTCCATGTTGGCGAGCGCCGCGGCCTCCTTCACTGCGGCGAGGGCCTCGATGAGGGCCGGGAGCTCGCGGATCGGGGTGCCGGTGATGGGGAAATTTTCGAGGGCCCGCAGGGTCTGTATGCCGTAGAGCGCGTCGTGCGGGACTTCGCGCGTGCCGAGCAGGTCCTTTTCCTCCCGGACGCGCGACCCGCCGAATCCGAGCACCCGGCCCCGTCCAACGAGGGTGGCATCGGTCGCCGCGAGGCGCCTCGAAATGGCCCGCGCGGCCCGCCCGACGAGCGCGGCGTAGAGCTGGGGATGGTCCTTGAGGATCTCCTGCACCTTGGCGCGCGTGAGCACGTAGGCCTTGGTCGCCTGCAGCGCCCGCGCGGTGGTTCCGTGGGGCAGTTCATCGAGGAGGATTCCTTCGCCGACGGCCTCTCCGACCCCGAGCGTCACGAGGCGCATGGGGCGTTCGCTCACGGACTTCTCGACCGCGACGGCCCCTTCCAGCAGGATCGCCATGAGTTCCCTCGGCGCCCCCTGATGAAAGAGCTCGTCATTGGAGGCGTACTCCCGCAACTCGACATGCTGCGCGAGCTGGTGGAGCGCGGTGTCGGTGAACCCGCTCAGGAAGTCGAGGGGCCGGAGCTGTTCGCGGATGTTGGGCACGCTGGGCGAATCACGAGGAATGGGTGGGGGAAAGGTAGGGGTGATTGCAGGGGAGGGCGAGATCCCGAACTACGGCTGTGTAGCATTGACACCACCGCCCGGGTCCCCTATACCTAGCTACATAGGCATAGCCATCTAGGCATGAAACGCACACGCAACGACATCCTGCAGGGCACCCTCGACCTCCTCGTGCTCAAGTGCCTCGCGGCCCAGGGCCGCATGCACGGGTACGCGATCACGTTCCATATCCACACGATCTCGGCGGAACAGCTGCGCGTCGAGGAAGGTTCGCTCTACCCGGCCCTCCACCGCATGGAGCAGGAGGGCTGGGTGAAGGCGGAGTGGGGGACGACGGAGAAGAAGCGGCAGGCGCGGTTCTACGCGATCACGGCCGCCGGCCGGCGGCAGCTGGAACAAGAGGAGGAAAGCTGGGCCAGGCTGCGTGACGGCGTCCAGCGCGTGCTGAGATACGCCTGACGGCCGTGATTCGGGATTCGTGCATCGGCGTGATTCGATACGCCGTCCCGACGATTCACCGCGAATCACGAATCACCAATCCCGAATCACGGCGTTGCCACCAACTACCCATCGGCTCCCCCCATGTGGTTCTCCCGCCTCCTGAACGTCTTCCGCGCCAATCGCCTCTCCCGCGACATCGAACGCGAGATCGCGTTCCACCTGAGCGAGCGGGAGGATGACCTCGCGGCCGGGGGCATGCCACGGGCACAGGCGAGGCTGGAGGCGCGACGCCGGTTCGGGAACGTCGGCGCGCAGGGGGAGCGCACGCGCGACGCCGACCTCTTCGGCTGGCTCGACGCCGTCGTGGGAGACGTCCGCTATGCCCTGCGCTCCCTGCGCTGGAGCAAGGGGTTCACCGTCGTGGCCATCGCCTCGTTGGCGTTAGGCATCGGGGCCAACACGGCGATCTTCAGCCTGATCAACGCGGTGATGCTGCGCGACCTGCCGGTGAAGGACCCGCAGGAACTGGTCCTCCTCAAGTACACCGGCGGCGACAACGGCGTGTTCACGAACCCCCTCTGGGAGCAGGTGCGCGACGGCACGGGGGACGTCTTCAGCGGCGTGCTGGCGTACGGTGACACGCGCTTCAACCTCGCGGAAGCCGGGGAGGAACGTCGGGTGAACGGCCTCTACGTGAGCGGGAGCTACTTCCCCGTGCTCGGTGTCCGCGCCTTCCTGGGCCGCACCCTGCTCCCCGCCGACGATGTGCCGGGATGCGCCCCGGTGGCGGTGGTGAGTCACGCGTTCTGGCAATCGCGCCTCGGCGCCGACCCGTCGGTGGTGGGGGCCAGCCTGCGCCTCGGTGGCCACCAGTTCCAGGTGGTCGGCGTGGCCGACCCGGCATTTCCCGGTTTGGAGACCGGCAAGACCTCGTCGGTGTTCGTGCCGCTCTGCAGCAGCGCGATCCTGATGGGCAAGGAGAACTTCCTCGACAAGCGCAGCTGGTGGATGTTCACGATCCTCGCGCGACCGAAGCCGGAGCTCACGATGGACGCCGTGAACGCGCGGCTGGCGACGACGTCGAACGCGTTCTTCGCCAACACGCCGCCCACCGGCTGGCCGGCCGACGCGCTCAAGGACTACCTGGGTCGCACGCTCGACGTGGGGCCGTCGCTCGCCTCGCTCTCGGAACTGCGACTGTCCTATGCCCGGGCGCTGCTCGTGCTGATGGTCATCGTCGCCCTCGTGCTGTTGATCGCGTGCGCCAATGTCGCGAACCTGATGCTCGCCCGATCGGCGGCACGCCAGCGCGAGCTCGCGGTGCGCGTGGCCCTCGGCGCCGGACGCGGGCGACTCATCAGGCAACTCTTCACCGAGGGACTCCTGCTCTCGCTGGCGGGAGCCGCGCTCGGTGTGGGCTTCGCGTGGTGGGGGAGCCGGGTGCTCGTCGGGCTCCTGTCGACGTCACGCGACCAGGTGCAGCTGAATCTCTCCCTCGACCTGCCGGTGCTCGGCTTCACGGTGGCCGTTGCCGTGGCGACGGCGCTGCTGTTCGGCCTCGCGCCGGCGTGGCGGGCGGCGCGGGTCGACCCGCAGATCGCGATGAAGGCCCAGGGCCGAGGGGTCGTGGAGGGTCACGCGAAGTTCGGCGTGGGCAAGGCGCTCGTGATGCTGCAGGTGGCCATGTCGCTCGTGCTCATCGCGGCCGCCGGACTGTTGTTAGGCAGCTTCCGGAGCCTGGCCAACGCGGATCCAGGCTTCCGTCCCGAGGGCGTGCTCGTGGCCAGCGCCGACCTCAAGCTCCCGCCGGGGCGCGAGGCGCAGGGCATTGCGATGCAGCGCCAGCTCGTCGAGCGGCTGCGGGCACTCCCGGGGGTGACGGGGGCGTCGAGCGCGTTCACGACGCCGATCTCGCGCATGGGCTGGAACGACGAAGTCAGCGTGGAAGGGGTCTCGTTTCCGAAGCGCGAGGACCGGGAGATCTGGCTCAATCGTGTATGGGACGGCTACTTCGCGACACTCGCCACGCCCATCATCGCGGGGCGCGACTTTTCCGATCGTGACGTGCCGGGAAGTCCGCCGGTGGCGATCATCAACGAGACGGCATCGCGGCGATTCTTTCCAGGCAAGAGCGCGCTCGGGCAGACGTTCCGCCTGCCGATTGGGGACTCGCTCAGCGCGCCCTACGAGGTCATCGGCGTGGTACGCGACGTGAAGTACCGCACCATGCGCGACGCCCCCCAGGCGCTCGGCTATTTCGCGATGCGCCAGGACACGGCATTCGGCTCTGGGGTCGTGTTCGCGGTCCACACGGACGCCGAGCCGACCACGCTCACGCGGGCCGTGTCGCAGGCGATCCTCGACGTGTCGCCATCGGCGTCGTTGTCCTTCACGACGATGACCCAGCTGGTAGACGAATCGATGCGGCGCGACCGGCTGCTGGCCACGCTCTCGGCGTTCTTCGGTGGCCTCGCGCTGCTCCTGGCGATGATCGGGCTCTACGGAACGATGTCGTACGCCGTGGCGCGGCGTCGCAACGAGATCGGGATCCGCATCGCCCTCGGTGCGGCGCAATCGCGGGTGCTGCGTTCGGTGCTGGG
The DNA here is from genome assembly GCA_014379705.1 of Gemmatimonadaceae bacterium. Classification (GTDB taxonomy): domain Bacteria; phylum Gemmatimonadota; class Gemmatimonadetes; order Gemmatimonadales; family Gemmatimonadaceae; genus RBC101. The sequence goes on along the minus strand of JACMLI010000554.1, from coordinate 903 downwards.
GGAAGTGAGTCGGGTGGTGCTGGTGGGGGTCGCGTTAGGCACGGCCGGCGCGCTGGCCGCCACGCCGCTCGTGGCAACGTTCCTCTACGGCCGCACGCCGCGGGATCCCGTCACGCTGGCCGGCGCGGCCCTGGTGCTCGCCACGGTCGCCCTGGTGGCCGGCTACCTGCCGGCGCGCCGGGCGTCGAGGATGGATCCGATGCAGACCCTGCGAGAGGAATAGGCTAATAGACTAGCAGACTAGTGGAGTTGGTGGACGGGCCTCTCACTCGTCGCCACTAGTCCACTGGTCCACCCGTCGGGCAACAGCGCTAGCTCACCACCTTCTTTCGCACTGCCCGAAGGGCCACGTCCAGCGCCGAGTCACTGGGAACCGCGATCGTCGGTCGGACGCCGGTGCCTTCCCAGTTGGTCAGCGTGATCGGGTTGATCGCGCGGCCGCTGGGGACAAACACGGCAAAGCCAGCGGGCAGGCGCTGCATGCCGCCGGGGTGGGCGCCCCCGCCGGTGGTGTCGCCCACGATGGTGGCGCGCTTGAGGCTCTGGAGGTTGTACGTGAACTCCTCCGCCGCGCTGAAGGTGCGGCGGCTCGTGAGCACGTAGACCGGCTTGTCCGGGCCAAAGCGCTTGCCGGCCACGGTGGCCATCGTATAGAAGTGGGTCGTCTGGTTCGCGGGGCGGAAATACAGCGAGTTCAGGTGGACCGGCTTCGGGCCGAAGATGTACGACGAGATGAGGCGCACGGCGTCGGGAGAGCCACCCCCGTTGGCGCGGACGTCGAAGATCAGGGCATCGGTGTCGGCCACCTTCGTCATGGCGCTGGCGACGGCGTCGGCGATCTCATTGGGCTGGTAGGCGAACGAGAGGAGCTCGACGTAGCCGACGTTGCCAGCGAGCACCTCG